>NZ_JADBRW010000254.1:0-17281 GCF_020247025.1 Microcystis sp. M109S1 | reverse complement strand
GCTTCTTTACTTTCCGTAGGGGTCAAGCGATCCCGCGAACCCCCATTTTTCCGTTGACCCCTACGGAGCTAGGACGAGGTAAGGGTTTGAGGCTTTCCGGTAGGGTAGTTATCGAGAAATCTTCGCGATTATTCGACCCGCCAGTTGACCCCCCCAGATTCGATGGGTTACAATCCTCTCGGAGCAAGGTTTTCAGAACCCCACTCTTCTGACTTCCTCGGAAGTTGAATTAATGGAAACAAATAAGCCAAAAAAGAAGCGATCGCGTCGCTGCGCGCTTCTGACTTCCTCGGAAGTTGAATTAATGGAAACTAAAACCGTTGAGTTTCCTCAAACGATACATACGCTTTCTTCTGACTTCCTCGGAAGTTGAATTAATGGAAACTTTTGGCTTCGACTTCTTTTTGTGAGGTCTCAACCACTTCTGACTTCCTCGGAAGTTGAATTAATGGAAACAACGAATCCGTTGCCGGACAGGTTTTTTAATTTAATAGGCCTTCTGACTTCCTCGGAAGTTGAATTAATGGAAACTCTTGTTTTGAAAAATTACGGTGTAGCACTATTCTTCTGACTTCCTCGGAAGTTGAATTAATGGAAACCTGCTCGATAGCGGCGGATTCCTCCTCCGTTCTTCTGACTTCCTCGGAAGTTGAATTAATGGAAACTTCATCCCCAATTCCTTTGAAGCTTTTGGCATCCCAAAACTTCTGACTTCCTCGGAAGTTGAATTAATGGAAACCATCGAGGTTGATGATTACACTGTTAACGGAGACGAACACTTCTGACTTCCTCGGAAGTTGAATTAATGGAAACAAAAACAGTTTGGTATTGAACTGTTTTATTACTTTTACTTCTGACTTCCTCGGAAGTTGAATTAATGGAAACAGTTGATGATCTCAAACATTAGAGATTTTACTGCTTCTTCTGACTTCCTCGGAAGTTGAATTAATGGAAACTCTGTCCACCTGTAAAGTTCTCGAACCCAGATGACACGTTGTGAAACTTCTGACTTCCTCGGAAGTTGAATTAATGGAAACTTTTTTCGGATATTAAAAGAATATCCGAATCGGAGAATGCTTCTGACTTCCTCGGAAGTTGAATTAATGGAAACCACAAAGTTTGTGCTTCCTTCAAACACGGAGAAGGCTTCTGACTTCCTCGGAAGTTGAATTAATGGAAACGATAGACGAACCCCCCAAAACCAAACAACAACAGCTTCTGACTTCCTCGGAAGTTGAATTAATGGAAACTTCTATGAGAAGAAGACCAAGGGCCCGAAAGCCTAGGTCTTCTGACTTCCTCGGAAGTTGAATTAATGGAAACAAGAAAAACGCACCATCCCTCTTTCGGGATGAGGCGCTTCTGACTTCCTCGGAAGTTGAATTAATGGAAACTTTGGTTGGGGTTTTTTGTCAGAATTAGAATCTTTTTCTTCTGACTTCCTCGGAAGTTGAATTAATGGAAACTATTATCACCATAGTTAAGCCCGTTGCTACTATTGTTCTTCTGACTTCCTCGGAAGTTGAATTAATGGAAACTAAGGTCCTTAAAGTTTTTGATCGCAAAAACGAAAACGCTTCTGACTTCCTCGGAAGTTGAATTAATGGAAACTACAAACCAGTTTTTTTCAGTGTCTCCAGCATGCAAAGTCTTCTGACTTCCTCGGAAGTTGAATTAATGGAAACAGGATATGCTCCCCTAGGGTGTTTGTTTGTAGGACTTCTGACTTCCTCGGAAGTTGAATTAATGGAAACTGGAACTCCCTTTTCCAACCGCACCCAAGGTTTCTTCTGACTTCCTCGGAAGTTGAATTAATGGAAACGGGCGTTTCCGCCCAGTATTGCTAGCAGGAAAATCCATGCTCTTCTGACTTCCTCGGAAGTTGAATTAATGGAAACGATTAGAATCGCCGCTAGAAAAACAGAGTAATCAGAAATACACTTCTGACTTCCTCGGAAGTTGAATTAATGGAAACCAGCAAAGTTTCCTGTTCCCGCAGAAAAAGATTTTGCTTCTGACTTCCTCGGAAGTTGAATTAATGGAAACTTACGTTTAGGAACAAAAATCAGCACTATTACTCCAAAACTTCTGACTTCCTCGGAAGTTGAATTAATGGAAACGTGAGACTAACTATTTGGGCAAGCGGATACACTTAACACTTCTGACTTCCTCGGAAGTTGAATTAATGGAAACAAGAACCTATATAAATTACTCCTAGGAGGAGGTTCTCATCTTCTGACTTCCTCGGAAGTTGAATTAATGGAAACCTGAAATGACAGAGTACAATTGTTCCTGTGAAGGTAATTCTTCTGTCTTCCTCGGAAGTTGAATTAATGGAAACTTCGGGTTGTATTCTTGATTGAGTTCCTGTTCAATCACTTCTGACTTCCTCGGAAGTTGAATTAATGGAAACTAGACACAAGTTCCCAATCCCCGCGAAAATTTTGGTCTTCTGACTTCCTCGGAAGTTGAATTAATGGAAACACTTCTCCCCTGGTTTTGAAACCGCAGAAAACCAATCCGCTTCTGACTTCCTCGGAAGTTGAATTAATGGAAACATTACGCGCAAAGCGTGAAATAATGAAGATTTTTCACTTCTGACTTCCTCGGAAGTTGAATTAATGGAAACTTTAAGACCGTATTTTTCGTTAACCCCAGCGAGACGCTTCTGACTTCCTCGGAAGTTGAATTAATGGAAACCACTTTAACGTACTCGGCGTACAATTTTTCATTGCGGCTTCTGACTTCCTCGGAAGTTGAATTAATGGAAACCTAAAAGCCTGCCAGAATTTCCTTTTTGCTGAGTCAATTCTGACTTTCCCGTAACTTTATTTAAGTAGGTAGGCAGAATTAATTACCCATCCGAGAGAGCTAAAATCTTTACGAGGCAGTGATTATCATGTGTAAATAATTTTGACTAGGTACTTATAACTTACGATACAAAAATTTTCTATCGATAAAAACTAGAGTATTTCTAATTGTAAAAAATACAAGTTTCCTAAAACATCTCCAACTATAATTATTTTACTAATTTCTGAAAAAGAACAAGAAATTAATTCCGCTTCTCCCGTAAAGCTAGTAATAATTTGACCAGTTTGAATATTCCAAACTTTAAAAGTTGTGTCCGCAGATATAGAAATTATAAGATCTTCATGATGAGTAACAATAACTGAATTTACGCGTTGGTTATGCCCAACTAAAGTACGCAGTTCAAGACCATTTTTAAGATCCCATACTTTTAAGGTTCCATCCCAAGAAGAGGAAACTGCCAACCACTTTCCCGACACGAGAACCACACGATTCACCACATTAGTATGACCTTCAAGACTGAATCGTTCTCGGGCTGTTGTCAGATCCCAAACTTTTAAAGTCGAATCTCTTGAAGCCGAGATCGCTTGTTGTCCATCGGGAGTAACAGCTACGGCTAATACGGGGGCGGAATGTCCGGTTAGAGAATACATTTCTTTTCCAGTTTCCCAGTCCCAAACTTTGAGAGAAGAGTCACCAGAAAAAGAAATCACTTGTTTTGTATTGGGGATAAAATTGACCGATTCTATCCACTCGGTATGTCCTGTTAAGGAAAAAACTTTTTGCCGATTTTCCAAATTCCAAACTATCAATGTTTTATCTCTAGAAGCCGAAACAGCAAAATGTCCATCTGGACTAATCACGACCGCTAAAACCCAATCTTCATGTCCGCGAAGAGATCCCAACTCGGTACCCTTACATAAATCCCAGATTTTGATTTCCATTTTAGAAGCGGAGAGCATTCTTTTTCCTTCTCGATCGACCACTACATTGAGAACCCAATCCTTATGGCTAGTGAAATCATATACTGGATTACCATTGAACAAATTCCAAACTTTCACGGTACAATCTACCGAGCTAGAAATCGCTAAAGTTGCATCGGGAGTCGTGGTAATTGATACCACTCGATCGGAATGACGAGGAATATTTCTTGCTGTATTAAAACCGCACAAATTCCAAACTTTTAAAGTTCGATCTTCAGAACCTGAAATCACTGTTTGTCCGTCCGAAGTTACGGCGACCGTATGTATCCATCCACTGTGTCCTGAAAATATAGATAACTCTTTCCCTAGGGCTAGATCCCAAACCTTGATCGTTTTGTCATCCGAGGCAGAGATCGCTTTTTTTCCATCGGGAGTCATCGCGACCGCTCTCACCAAGCTACTATGCCCGGTCAAGGTATAAACTTCTTTACCACTGGTTAGATACCAAACCTTTAAGGTAGTATCGACGGAAGCGGAAACCGCGTATTTTCCATCGGGAGTCAGAGCCAACCCGAAACAAAAACCATGATGCCCGACTAGCCGATGAACTTCCCTTCCCGTTGCCAATTCCTCTAACCCGATCGTATTATCCTCCCTAGAGGAAAGAAGATACTTTCCATCGGGCGTGATGGCGATCGCTAGTCTCCCTAGAGGAGAGAGCAAGGGATGCGGTATGCCCGTACCATCCCGTAAATCCCAGATTTTCAGGCTTCTGTCCGCCGAAATCGAAATCACCCTCGCTCCGTCGGGAGTGATGGCTACCGACAACACCGGGGCGGTATGACCACTCAGAGTCTTTATCTCCCTCCCGTTCATTAAATCCCAGATCTTTAGAGTGGTATCTCTAGAGGCGGAAACCGCTTTTTGACCATCGGGAGTGACGGCAACCGCGAGGATTCCCTGATGATGGCCCGAAAGATGATGAATCCGGGTTCCGGCAGCCAAGTCCCAAACGTAAAGATCTTTGTCCTCTCCCCCAGAGATCGCTCTTCGGCCATCGGCCACTATCGTGACCGCTTGAACCGGCCCTCTATGTCCGACAAGAGTACCCGTTAAAGTATCGTCGGGAGGGGTTAGCGTTGGGGTTAAAGGACGTATCCAAGTCCGCGATTGACTGGATTTGACGCACTCCAAAAGGTTTTGAATTTCTATTTCTGGAAAAGAGAATAAACGCCCGATTAACTGTGACGCTAGTTGAGTTTTATCTCGCTCTAAAATATGCGCTGAAAGTTGAATAGCGCGTTGAAGTAATCTCAGAGTTCCTTTTTTTTCTTCCGGAATGTTTAGGGGGGATTGTACCGCTAAAACATAATCTTCAACGAGTGACCGTAACTCCAATTCAAAAATCTTGGCCTCGATAAAGGCAAAATTCATCAGTAGAAAGTATAGACGATCGCTCTCGTCCGCGTTGGCTAGATGAGAGGGCAAGTTAGCCAGGGTCGCGCGCCGTCGATCAGGGGGCATCCGACGCAATTTCGCCCCGAGATCAGTCATCATCGAATAACCCCGCCCACAGGCGATCGGCGATCAAGGTGTTAATCTTGACCAGATCGATTCCAGCCGCCCGCACGATATCTTTACGGTGGAGAAAATCCAGAAAGCTGGTGTGATAAGCTAAACGGCGCTTAACCTGCATGATCCAATAGCTATAACCCTTTTGGAGTCTATATCGGTGATCCGAAGTAAAAGCCGTTTAGCTTAGATGCTGTAGCAATTTTGCTCCTCGATTTCCCGCTCGTGTAGAAACTGCTCCCAATCGTCCAGTACCTCTTGAACGGTCAACTGCCCCTCTCTGGCATATTCTGCGAGCAACTGTCGGGAAACGGGTTGGCGGATCTCCCCTAAAATATAAATGATTTTTAGCTTGAGGTGCGGTATGGGTTTGACATTCATCCCCATGCGTCGCCAGTGATCCTCGTAGTAGCCCTCTAACCCTTTCGGTAAACCGTCAATTTTAAAATCCCGATAGAATCCCGCCTCGATTTGCGGTAAGACGTAACGCAAGTACATGAAGTTATTCTCGCTCAGGTGGGCGAGACGGGAAACGAATTCCTCGATCGACAACCGCTTCCCCTCGATCCAGTCCCGAAGTTTCTCCCGTTCGGTCGCGCCGTGAAGGTAGTCCCGTACATCCTGCGAACTCTCCCGTTCGTACTGCTTCAAATCGAACCGGTATTCGGGCGCGTGAATCGTTAAAGGAAGAGTGATCGGGCGTTGGGAGAGAATCAAGTACACCCCGCCGGGTAAATGGGCGGGAAGGTAGAGGAGATTAGCTCCGGGGTCTTGACCAGCCGTGTCTACTTCGTCTAGGGCATCGATAACGATCGCTAGTTTTTCCCCGTTCTCCAATCGCCCGCTCGCCTCGACTAGCAATCGGGCGAAGAAATCGCCGTCGGACGTGGCACCCTGGGGTAAAACGGGGTAGGGTAGGTCGTAACGCCGGATCAATTGGGTACAGATGCTTTCTAGAAATTGCCCGGCGCGGTTAATTCCCTGCGCTCTGACATTGAAATAGGCGAGACAAGGGTAACGCTGAACGTATCTGGCGAGAATGGCACTTTTTCCCATGCCCGGATCGGCTTGCAGGATAAAGTAACCTTTGGGGTGAACGGTCAAGAATTCGGAGATCGCCTCGAAGACGTATTCCCTCCCGACGAAACCCTCGGTTTTATCGGCGATTAACGCCCCGAACCTCTCGATAGGTCGATCTGCTTGCAGCAGCGCTTCGCTCACGGGAGGTTCGGGAGCGGGGCGGGGATGTTCCTCCCCTGCCTCACCACTCCTTTCTGGAAACAGGGCAACATCTTCCCATTCCAAAGATAGAAACTCGCAAATCTCGACAAAAATAGGACGATCTACGGGTTTTCCATTGAAAAACTTGCTAATAGTTGACCAAGAAATCCCGAGTTCTTCCCCCAATGCTTTCTGGCTCAAATTTCTGCCTTCTAACTTTAGCTTGGCCACCTTGATTCCAGTAATCGAGGCCACCAGCGATCGCTTTCCCATCGGTCTTTTTCGATCTTGACTCGTAGTTATCGGCGATCGAAACGGGTCGGTGCCGATTTTTCTCCACCTTAGCACGAGTACCGCCCGAACAATCGGAGATCGAAGTCATATATCAACTCTTATGTCCTCCTCGATTCTCGGCTAGTAACTTATATCCCCCCGTGAACAATAGGAAGTAACATTTCACGGAGAAAAACGATGGCGATACTCTACGTCACCGAAGAGAGAGCTTGCCTAAAGGTCAAGCACCAGCAATTTCAGGTTTACCGAGAGGGTGTTCTAGAAATCTCTGTTCCCGTCAATCAAGTCAGTCACGTTGTCCTGTTCGGTTCTGGCGCTCTCTCCCACGGCGCGGTCAATCTAGCCTTGCGACGACAGATACCGGTGATGTTTCTCTCCGGGCGGGGACGCTATTTCGGACGCTTGCAGGGAGAAACCGCCGAGATCGACTATCTGATCCGACAGGTACATCGTTCCCGTGACCAGGAGTTTACCCTACGACAGGCCAAGAGTATTGTGGAAGCCAAACGGCATAACAGCCAGATTTTATTGCGTCGATTGAACCGCCGACGCAGGAACGAATCGGTAATCGAGGCGATCGCGACGTTGGGCGACTGGCGAGAGAAAATCCAGACCGCTCCTTCGGTGGAGAGTTTACTCGGTTGCGAGGGGCAGTGCGCGCGGGTCTATTTTGAAGCTTTAGGACGGTTAATTCAACCGCCCTTCGCGTTCGACAAACGAACTCGCCGTCCCCCCGCCGATCCAGTCAACAGTTTGTTAAGTCTCGGTTACACTCTGGTCTCTCAAAATATCTATTCTCTGGTCGGATCACTCGGACTACACCCCCACTTCGGGCATCTCCATACCCCCCGCGACAATCACCCGGCGTTGGTAAGCTAAACGGCGCTTAACCTGCATGATCCAATAGCTATAACCCTTTTGGAGTCTATATCGGTGATCCGAAGTAAAAGCCGTTTAGCTTATCGGATTTAGTAGAGGAGTTCCGCGCGCCACTCGTTGATTCGCTGGTAGTTTCTCTAATCAACGGTCGTATTTTTCAAGTCGAGGATTTTACTCCTCCCGATGCCCGAGGGGGAGTTTATCTAACCTCTAAGGCTCTCAAGATTTTTCTCAAGCACTGGCAACAGAAGTTACAATCGGAAATCACCCATCCCTACACCAAAACCAAAGTCACTTACTATCGGTGCTTCGAGTTACAAATCGGGGAGTATATCGCTTGTCTTCTTGGAGAAAGGGAAGTTTATCGACCGCTACAATCACCGAACAAATGGTGAAAATCTTAGTTCGGGTCAAGGGAATTTAGCCACGATCTCGACAAGAAAATCGAGATTTTAACTCTCGACTTATCGGGAGTTCAGTTTATCTCGAACTCACGTTAAATAAAAGAGATCACTTCCGATTTCAAGTCGCGTAACTTCGATCCGCTTCTCGATCGAGAAGCGGCTCTAGATCGCTGGTGGAGAAGAAACCACGACAGCTAAAATCATATCACTGGACGAAAAGTTATATAGAAACTCATATAATTTTTCTCCGTTCTCAAATCGTAACTTGTATTCCCCTCTCTAACATAGACGTAAGGCGAAAAACCTAGCCAGAATCAATATCTCGATCCTTCAACCAAGAGGACCTCTTATGTTCACCCTTTACCTTACCGAGACTCCTTCAATTTTAAAAGCAGACTCGAAAAATTTTCAGATATTCAAACAACAGAAGATATTCAGGAAAATTCCCATAGAATCCGTTAAACAAATCATCCTCTTTCCCGGAGTCCAAGTATCCCGTCAGTCCGAAAATGCTGTTAAGCATTATCGAATTCCTATCTTATTTATTGCTGAACAGGGACAGATATTAGTTCACTGCGATCGAGGAAAACCTCTAAGCGGTAAACATATCGATCGACAAAAACAATGTCAGCAAGATCAGGCATTTAGCCGGGCTTTCGCTCGAACATTATTGCGAGCGAAAATCCACAATCGCCAGACAATACTTTTGCAGTCCTTAACGTCTAATACCTATTGTCTAGCTATTCGGCAAGCACTAGACAAATTAACCCTATTAAAAGGGGATTTACCCAGTGCAAAAACGGTTCAAACTCTGTGGCGTATCGAGAAACAAGCCTCTTACTTTTACCGACGAGCTTTTCCTTTCCTGCTTCCTGATAGTTTTCAAATTCAACCCTCGCCGACTTTGCCGCGAAATTCGTCGGTTAACACGCTACTGAACCTGGGTTACGCTTTCCTCTCTCAAAGTCTCTATCATCTAATCACACGCTCTGGACTTGATCCAGAGATCGGACACTTTCACACGAGTTGCTCCAATCATACTCCTTTAGTTTGCGATTTAATGGAGCAATTTCGCCCTCAACTTGTGGAAGAACTAATCGTCGAATCACTTCACTTCCGCCAACTAACTCGGGAAGATTTTATCGAGAACGATACAAGGGATCACGGCTTACTTTCCCCGCTCGGTATCGCAAAGTTTATTGACTGTTGGGAATCGAAACTACAAACAATAGTCTGTCATTGGCTCGCGGGAAACATGACCTACCATCAAGCGTTAGAGTGGCAAGTTCAGCAATACATTTCCCATTTACAAGGAGCGAGCGATAGTTACCTCCCCTTATTAATGAAATGGTAAATTCCGAACTCTATCGCTATCGCAACTATGTTTTATCTCATCTGTTACGATATTGTCGATGATCGCCGCCGCACGAGAGTCGCTCGTCTCTTGGAAGCTTACGGAGTAAGAATCCAAAAATCCGTGTTCGAGTCGGTTCTCAATCCCGCTCAGTACGAAAAGTTACAAGCGAGACTACTCCAATTACTTGAGCGGCGAGAAGATCAACTGCGCTTTTATCCTCTATCCGAACACTGTCGGAATAAAGTAATCGTTCTCGGTATACAGCCCGATTTTCAAATCGACGACCCAGCTTTAATTATTTAAAAGGATGATGCTCATCTATTGTCGAATACGCTCTCCCCCGGACTACCGAGCTTCTACCTATACCTTTGCTCGATAGCCTATTAAGCTAAACGGCTTTTACTTCGGATCACCGATATAGACTCCAAAAGGGTTATAGCTATTGGATCATGCAGGTTAAGCGCCGTTTAGCTTATCTGATCTGAATTGCAATTCTCTCTAATCTTGAGCGCTCGGGTTACAGAACAGTTGAATTCCCTGCCATTGAAAACTCGTGATAGGTATTGTAAAGCTTTTTACTTAATCACTTCGCTCGGACCAGAATACAGGAGCTTGAGAACTCATCGCTATCACGAGCGAGGGGGAAAGCTATGGGGATCTTCCGCTTCCATGTCCCTGAGATTTTACTGGTATTTTCAAGAAAAAAAAACGATCGTGGTCGTGAGGTTAGATTCTCATTAATCCCCCCGCTTTTATCGCTCTAAATACTTTCTCGCTTTATTAACAGCCATGCTTACTCCCGAAAAAAACTATCTACAACTAGAACCACCCAATTATCGGAAAGCTCTCGATGATTTTGGAGTGATCGAATTACTCCATAAATTGGCCGCACTGACCGGGAAAGACCTAGAACACCGATTCAGTAATAGCTTGCTGAGTAAAAATACTTACTAATTTTCCTGGGAACGGCGATCTCGAAGAGATCCGCTTTGCGGTGCGCGTTGGTCCAAACGGCGATCGCTAAATTCAAAATAAGTGCATAATTATTAAGAGACTGCTACTGTTCGTGAGCAAACCCTAATTATGCGTCCCCAGACTTGGAATCCACCTGTTGATTTGTCGTCATTAGAACAGAAAATTGTTGCTCGTATTAAAAGAGCCAAACTTTTTACATTTCTCCGAGAAATACGCCATTTATTGTTTGATGAAGCTTTTCAAAAAGAACTAGCTTTGATGTATGCAGATCAACCCAAAGGGCAGCCACCTGTCCCACCAGCACAACTAGCATTAACTACTATTTTACAAGCCTACACGGGGGCTTCTGATGCTGAAGCTATTGAAGCTCTGACAATGGACAGAAGATGGCAACTGGTCTTGAATTGTCTTGATTGCGAACAAGCCCCTTTTTGCCAGTCCACTTTAGTTAGATTTAGACAAGCCTTAATTATTCATAAACTAGATCGACGCTTGATAGAAAAGACAGTGGAACTTGCGAACCAGACCAAAAAGTTTGGGGACAAACAATTACGAGCAGCCTTGGATTCTAGTCCTTTATGGGGAGCAGCTAAAGTAGAAGATACCTATAATTTATTGGGTCATGCTCTAAAAAAAACCTTGACCATAATAGCACAGCAACAGGGGAAGAATTTAACAGAGATAGCAACCGAAATGGGGGCAGAAATCTTGACGGGTTCTTCTTTGAAATCTGCCTTAGACTTAAATTGGGATGAACCCGAAGCAAGAAATTTAGCTTTAGGAATAATATTAGGAGTGCTTTACCAACTAGAAAGCCAACTAGAAAATCAACCAGAACTAAAAAAAAATCCCATCATAAATTCTCATTTGGCAATAGCCTCTGTCATCGAAAAACAAGATGTGGAAATAGATAATAATGGTGAGGTAAAATTGTCAATAGGAGTGGCCGCCAACCGACGTATTTCTTTGGAAGATGAGGAAATGCGACATGGACGTAAGAGTAGATCTCTTGCATAAGTCTAGACAAAATAGGATAAAATAGTCCAAGAGTTAAGATTGAAAGATGAATTACGAACAAGTAAAAACTTTAAAGCCAACAGAGTTCAAACGCTTGTGTGGCGTGTATCCAGATACATTTAAGGATATGGTAACAGTCCTAAAGGCAGAAAAAGTTTGGCAAAAAAAGACAGGTAGACCGAGCAAATTGAGTACAGAAGACCAACTACTAATAACATTAGAGTATTGGCGAGAATATCGCACCTATTTTCATCTGGGAAATAGCTGGGGTATTAACGAATCAACGGCGTATAGAATTGTTAGGAAAGTAGAGAATATTCTCATCAAATCAGGTCTGTTTAATCTACCCGGAAAAAAAGCCCTATTAGAAAGTAATAGTGAAATAGAAGTAATAGTGGTGGATGTGTCAGAACATGAGATAGAAAGACCCAAAAAAAAACAGAAATCATACTATAGTGGCAAGCAGGGATACCACACATTAAAGTCGCAAGTCGTTGCCGATCAAAAAAGCGAGCAGGTAATCTGTGTCCGTTGTGAGAAAGGAAGAGTCCATGATTTTCGACTGTGGAAAGAGAGCAAAATAGGGTTAAATAAGGAAATAGAAATATTAGGGGACAAAGGCTATCAAGGGATTCAGAAAATCCATCAAAACAGTCAGATTCCTCATAAAAAAAAGAAAAAAGAAAAACTAAGTAAAGAGCAAAAAAAAGCCAACCGTCAGTTATCACAACGGCGCATAGTTATAGAACATATTCATCGTCGTCTCAAAATATTTCGGATACTTTCATCAAGATACAGAAATCGCAGACGGCGATTTGGTCTGAGATTGAATTTGATTGCTGGTATCTACAATTACGAACTTCGTTACCGAGAAAAATATATATCTTGATTACTTTTGCAAGAGATCTAGTAAAAATAAACGTTTTGATGGTTACAAACGTCATGTTTTACGAGACTTGGAGCTTGGGTTAGTTCGAGCAGTAGGGATAACTCAGGCTAATGTCCCTGAAGCCTCAGTAACTGAGGCGATATCTTCAGACTTGAAATCTCAAAAGGTCAAGTTAGTCGAGTTACATATTGACCGAGCCTATCTGAGTAGTTCTTTGGTCAAAGAGAGGGGTGATGAGTTAACTATCTACTGTAAAGCATGGGCGGTGAGAAATGGAAAAAAATTTACCAAGACGGCATTTATTTTAGACTGGGAAGCGGGAACTATTTGCTGTCCCAATCAAGTAACTTTACCGTTTACTGTTGGTGGAAAAGTCCAATTTCCTGCTTCTGTATGTGCCATTTGTCCTCAACAAGAACGTTGCACCAGTAGTAAAAAAGGGCGTAGTATTTCAATTCATCCCGACGAGAAATTCTTCTGTGAATTAAGAGAGCGTCAATTAACCCCTCAAGGTCGAGCAAAACTAAGAGAAAGAGTAGCTGTAGAACATAGTTTGTCTCACATTGGGCGGATTCAAGGGGACAAAGCTCGTTACCTTGGTGTTAGGAAAAATTTATTCGATTTGCGTCGGAGTGCTGTTGTCCATAACCTTCATGTTTTAGCTCGGATGGAGAGCCAAAACGAAGAGAAAGTAAGCTGAAAAAGTAACTTAAAAGTTAACCATCTCGCTCTCAATTTTAAGAGAATAAATTGATTAATTAAATTAGAAATTTATTGGCGTAAAGCTTACGCCAATAAACTTTCCTATGGGACATTCATATTAATTTTGAGTGAAGGACAATGACCTTTTTCAATTTTGACTGAGTATTTTTACTCGGCAAGTTATTACTGAATCGGTGTTCTAGCAGTTATGGAGAATTCGCCCAGTGCTGTCTCTTGAATCTCTAAGCCAGCTTCATTTTCCCGACGGAAGCGTCCGCCCCGAATTTCGCAAGAAATTACTTGACAGCGGCATTACGCCAGAGCAGATCGCCTGGCTTGAAGAGGATGCTGCTGAGGAGATGGAGGAATGGCGGCGTAGGAAGAAACAGAGATGCGATGGGATGGATTTAAAGTATTCGGCTACCTGCAATATGGCAGAACGTTTGCCCGATATGCCTATTCTAAATTCTGCCGCAACGCGCCTCAAATGTGGTATCTGGAATGGGAGCAGGTCAAAAAACAAATGAATTGGGTGCGGAATGTTAACGTCCCGTTAACATTTTGTAACAAGAAGATTTGCGGAGTGGAGATCGATCGGGCATAACCCAGCGTAAGTTTTGTGACGTTTTTGACCCAGTTTTTGTGTTAGTTCCCCTCTAAAACTGTCCAGCAACTGGGGGCCACCTCACTCTGTCGAAGCAGCGCCGAGCTAGTCGTGCCCAAATAGCAAGTCGTCTAGTCTGCTAAGATAAAAATATTATAAAAAAAAGTCCACTCATTAGTTTTGAGCTTGTTCTCACCGTTATAGAGGTAAAAATCAGTGGCACAATCTATTACACCTGATATGTTGGTTGGACTGGAAGATGCCCCCGCTGAAGTCAAGGAATCTCTTAGGGCAGATCCACGCGAACCAGAGACAGATCCGAAATTGGGTATTCCCGTTACTGTCGATCGGGCAGGAACTCCCAAGCATCGTTTAGTGACAATTGGAGACTCTTTAACTCATGGATTTCAGAGTGGAGCAATCTTCAATACGAAGTTGTCCTATCCTGCGATCATTGCGCGGGAAATGGGATGGAATAGCCATTTTCGCCATCCAACCTATGCTAGTCCTGGAGATGGCTTACCTCTTAACCTGGAAAAGTTAGCACGAGAATTGAGCAGTCGATTTCAGGTTGAAGACGGCATCAATGCTATTGATGTAGCGGTAATTCTGCCCTGGCTGCGTGGCTATTTGGATCAATCAGAAAATTTTTGGGAAAGAGGTCCAGGAGCGAACCCTCCTGAAGCAGAAGCAATTAACCATAACTTGGCTGTCTATGGATGGGATCTTCGTAATACACTGTCCCGGAAGGCAGATATCTGTAAACAAGCTATCCAAAAAGCTCCGCCTAGGAATAATTTTGAGTTATCTAAAATAGTTCCCGAGAATGCCAATGATATAGCAGCACTGCACGTTTTAAATACTGCACGCGATGCTGCTGGAAATTCTTTAACTCCTTTAGGTGCAGCGACGGCTTTAGGTGAAGAGGGCAGTCAGGAAGATGGGCAGGGGGACGGTATTGAAACCCTAATTATCTTCATTGGTGCCAATAATGTTTTGGGCAGTATCCTTACTTTTAAAGTGGAGTGGTCGGGTGACGACTTCAAAGACATGGATAAGAATGATGATTATACTGTCTGGCTGCCTAGCCACTTCAAATCCGAGCTTGACGAGATTGTTGAGGAGGTTAAGCAGATCAAAGCTCGTCACGTTATCTGGGTAACCGTTCCTCATGTCACAGTTGCTCCGTTTGCTCATGGTATAAATAAAGAACGAAATGGCGAGAAAGTTAAACCAGGCTCTCGTTACTTCCCATTTTATGCTCCCATTTGGTTAACTGAGGAGAAATTCGACCCAGATATACACCCTTGCCTGACAGCCAATGAGGCTAGAGCAATTGATAGCGTCATCGACAAATACAACGAATATATTGTGGATACAGTCCGTAAGGGACGGAACCAAGGTAAAGACTGGTACGTTTTTGAGGCTGTTGCTTTACTAGACCGTTTAGCTGCTCGGCGCTATATTGACGATCCAACAGTGAAAATTCCTGATTGGTGGACTCCGTATCCCTTACCCCCAGCAGTTGATGCGCTGCAACCAAAGCCAGATACTCGTTTTTTTGAATCTAACTTGAATGGTAGACAAAAGGGTGGATTGTTTGCTTTAGACGGTATTCATCCTACTACGATTGGCTATGGAATTATAGCGCAGGAAATTATTAATATCATGCAGTTAGCGGGGGTTAAGTTTTATCAAAACGATGGCATTACAGAGCGGACAGGAAAGGTTGAGGTTGATTTTGGACAATTACTGGAAGAGGATACGTTGATTTCCAATCCACCCTCTGCTGTTTCTCCTATTTTGGACTTTATTGGGTGGTTAGATGGTCTGTTTGGTATTGTCTCTCAAATATATAAATCGAGCATATAGCTTTTGCCCAGGCTGAGTTCTGACGACTAAAGGGACTTCAGCAAGGGGCGATCGCACAATTTTGGGGAGTAACTGCTTAATAATATCTGACCGATGTGGAGTGGTTGACTTCTGAAGTTATTGCCCCATCCTAACTGGAAATGTTTCAGTAGAACTTGGAGGACATTATGGCTGACTATACGGTTAACATTAACCCGAACGAAATTCGCACAGAGTCTTTCGATGGGTGGGGCTGCTCGCTATGCTGGTGGGCGAATCAATTTGGTGATGGGGAAAATGCCGATACTTTGGCAGATATCTGCTTTAGTACCAATAGCGTTTTATGGCAGGGAGAAAATTTGCCCGGGTTGGGGATGAATATCGCCCGCTATAACATTGGAGGTGGCGGAAATGGGGCGCGAATAAACGACAATACGGTTGAGCAGGTTTCCCCCAATATGCCAGACTTCAAGAATATCAGAGGTTATTGGCTGAACTGGGATAGCGACGATCCGGCCTCGAACAGTTGGAACTGGGAGGTGGATGCCAATCAGCGCCACATGATGCTGATGGCGCTGAATCGCGGTGTTAATTTGGTCGAGTTTTTCTCGAACTCCCCTATGTGGTGGATGTGCTACAACCACAGCACTGCTGGAGGCTCTTGGGGGGGTAACAATCTGCAAGATTGGAACTACAATCAGTTCGCCAAGTATCTCGCTACTGTTGTCAAGTACGCTCACGACAATTGGGGCGTTAAAGTCAACTATGTTGAGCCATTCAACGAGCCTTCTGCGATCTGGTGGAGTTACCCAAAAGAGCAGGAAGGCTGTCACTTTGACGTTGGTATCCAAAAGGAAGTGATTAAATATTTACGCGAAGAACTGGATAACCGCGCACAACAGAGTGTCGGCATCACTGCATCTGATGAGAACAGCATGGATAGCGCTCTCAGTGTTTGGAATGCCTTCAACCAAGACACTCGCAACAAAGTGGCTAAGGTCAATGTCCACGGGTACGATGGTATCAATCCCTATCGAGGGAACGGACGCACACCGTTGCGTCAATCCGTTGGCAGTAAGAAACTTTGGATGTCTGAGTATGGTGATGGAGATGCATCGGGCATGGCATTGGCGGAAACTATTGTCCGCGATATGAACGAGTTGAAGCCCGATGCCTGGATTTACTGGCAGCCGTTTGATTGGGATGGATGGGGGCTAATCCAGTCCAACCCAGGCGATCACTGGATCGGTTCGGCTAATCGCAAATACTTTGTCTTTTCCCAATTTAGCCGACATATTAAACAGGGTTACCGCATTATCGGCAGTGACGATTCCAATACTGTCGTTGCTTACAGCGAACGAGATCGCAAACTGAGTATTGTGACCGCAAACTTCAACGAAGGACGAAAGATTAACTATAATCTATCGGCGTTTGGTCATGTAGGTGGACTGAGCGAGCGATGGGAGACCACCACAAACCCTGGCAATGTCATCCCCGATGAAAAGTACCAAGCTTTTACCGACACTGCCATGCAAGACAAGCATTTCGAGGCTTATTTCTATCCCAACTCTGTCTACTCATTTGAAATCCACGATGTGTATTGAGAGTCTAAGTACAGGACAAAACCGTTGAAAGCCTTACATAGTAAGCTAAAACGCACTTAAACCACCTAAAATAGAAATAGTAACTTGAGAAAAATTCTACTTATGCCAGCTAAAGATTTCCTAGATTTAGAAGAAAAGAAAAACTTACAAAAAGCTCTTAAAGAAGAAGAAAGAGCAGAAG
>NZ_JADBRW010000253.1:0-4383 GCF_020247025.1 Microcystis sp. M109S1 | reverse complement strand
GTTCGGGTGTGGGGTAAAATCGAAACGAGTAGGCTTTTTCCATGTCTCACATTTTAGCATATATTTGGTAAATGCGCTAGTATTTAACGGTAAAGCCGTCGTAGAACGACGGGGTTTCAGACCCAAAATTTTCGATGATCCTCAATCAAACCAAGAATTCCGGTGCAAATGTTGAAAACCCTGCACATCAGTTAAATTGTATTGTAGGGGCGTGATGGTGATAAAATTCTCGCCAATAGCGCGCACATCCGTAGGCACTTCTGGGGGTAAATGGGTATAGTCCGGTTGTTCGATATCTTCCACTACTTCCCCAATTAACCAGTAATAACTTTTACCCCTAGGATCCAGTCTTTTCTCGAAGGTTTCTTCGTAGCGTCGCAATCCTTGCCTAGTGATTTTCACCCCCTTGATTTCGCCACTACTAACCGGCGGGACGTTAACATTGAGTAAAGTGGGAATAGGAAAAGGGTTAAGGGCAACTTTCCTGACTAAAGTGAGGGCAAAATCGGCGGCCGGTTGGAAATCACAGGCTTTAAAACTAGCCAGACTAAAAGCAATACTGGGAATACCCTCGATTAAGCCCTCCAGGGCTGCGGAAACCGTGCCAGAATAGAGGATATCGGTGCCGAGATTAGACCCGTGGTTAATGCCAGCTAAAACTAAATCGGGACGCTCTTTCAGGACGGCACTAAGGGCAAATTTCACCGAATCGGCGGGAGTTCCCGAGCAGGACCAAGCAATCACATCGGGATGAAAAATTCCTTCCACCTGTTCGGCCCGGATGGGATGGTGTAAGGTTAAGCCATGACCGGTAGCAGAGCGCTCGCCGTCGGGACAAACTACGGTGACTTGATGGCCCGCAGTAGCGAGGGTGTTAGCGAGGGTGCGGACTCCTAGGGCGGAAATGCCGTCATCGTTACTGATCAGTAGTTTTAAAGGGCGATCGCTAGTCATAGGAATTTCTGATCTACTGCATCGGCTAGTGGTATAATATAATAGTATTTTATTGTGGGTACGTAGCTCAGAGGATAGAGCACCAGGTTCCGGTCCTGGGTGTCGGGGGTTCGACTCCCTCCGTACTCGTTCAGACATCAGGAGTCAGTATTCAGGAGACATCTCCAGAAATCAGGCTAGAAGCCTGATCTACTGGGCTAAAATCTTGATTATTGGAGATGTCTATTAGTCCACAGTGCGACGAATTTGCAGACAACACCATTCTTGACGTTTCCACAGGGCAGCCACTGTCCAGCCTTGGGGTTCTAAAATATCTGTAACTGCTTGTGCTTGGGTGACGAGGATGCCGCTTAAAATTCCCCAAGTGGTGGGTTTTGCCAGACGGGTGATTTCGGGCATTAAAGCGATAATTGTCTCGGCTAAAATATTACAAACGATGCCATCGACACCATCGGGAATTAATTCTAATAACTCCTCGACACTACCCTGATTAATAGCTAAATTTTCGGGGTTAATTCGGTTGAGATGGCGATTACTGTGCGTCGCGTTCACCGCCAGCGGATCTGTATCGACAGCATAAACTTTTTTGGCCCCCAATAAAATCGCTCCGATCGCCAGTATGCCAGAACCACAACCGATATCAGCGATAATTTTATGCTCTGGATTGCTACTTAAACGCATTTCTAGGGATTCTAGACATAATTGGGTGGTGGGGTGCGTTCCCGTGCCAAAAGCGGAACCGGGGTCAATTTTAATCACCAATCTCTGGTTATTTTCGGGGGGATTTAACCAAGCAGGACAGATCAAAAAGCGATCGCCGATCTCGCTAATTTGCCAATGTTGTTTCCAACTGCTGGCCCAGTCTTCCTCGTCTATTAACTGCCAATTGGTGACAGGTTCGGGAAAACCTAAAATCAAAGCATCCTGCTTTAACCAGAGGCTGAGTGCCTCTAAATCGGGCAATTGCGCTTTAATTTCTGGTATATAGGCCTTAATCTCTAAAGAGGATTGTTTTTTAGCCGTGGCCGTTCCCGAACAGCCAAAATTTTCCAGTCTCCAGAAAACCGTTTCTTCGAGACTAGGTTCGCACAAAACCGTAATTTCCCACCAACTATTAGACATATATTCAGTTATCCGTGATCAGGGATCAGTTATCAAATTTGAGTTTTCAGTCAACAGTATTAAGTGGCAAGTTCGGAGCTTTCTTTTCACTTATTACTGTTTACTGTTTACTGTTTACTGATAACTGATTTAATCTAGAGTTTTACTGTGTAAGCATCGCGGATACCGGGGACTTTAGTAATTTCCGAGAGAAGACCTTCTGGTAAAGGATCATCGAGACTCAGGGCCATAACTGCGTCACCGCGAATAATTTTGCGTCCTACCTGCATACTGGCGATATTGACATTAAAACTGCCTAAAAGTGCGCCAATTTTGCCGATAATACCGGGCATATCTTGGTGAAGGGTGAATAGCATATGATTACTCGGTGGCACGTTAATTGGGAACTCATCGAGGTCAGTAATGCGGATTTCTCCCGTACTTAACAGCGCCCCAGTAACGGAATGGGTCCCCATAGAACCATTAGCTTCCAAATGAATCGATCCCGAATAGTCGCGGGTGGAAGCATCCCGGGTTTCGATTACCCGGATACCGCGTTCCTTAGCTTCGATCGCCGCATTAACATAGTTTACCCGTTCCCGGAGGGCTTGGGAAAGTAAACCCTTAATTGCCGCCACCACCAGAGGTTGACTGTCTTTAGTGGCCAATTCTCCCTGTAAACGGACATTTAACGAGTCACAGCGACCTCCTGCTAACTGGCTGACGAGATTACCCATAGTTTCCGCTAATTGCAGGTAAGGGCGCAGTTTTTCCATAACATCGGGAGTTAGTCCAGGGATATTAACGGCCGAACGCGCTGGCAAACCGAGGAGGACATCGCGAATTTGTTCGGCCACATCAATAGCCACATTAACCTGTGCTTCCGTAGTCGATGCGCCTAGGTGGGGAGTGAGGATGACGTTAGATAATTCTCTTAATCTAGATTCGCCTAAAGGTTCCTGTTCAAATACGTCCAAGGCTGCCCCAGCGATTCTACCGGATTCGAGGGCTTCAATTAAAGCCAACTCGTCGATAATGCCGCCGCGGGAACAGTTAATGATGCGGACTGTGGGTTTCATCTTAGCGATGGTTTCCCGACCGATGAGATGCTGGGTTTCGGGAGTTTTCGGGACGTGGAGGGTGATAAAATCGGACTCGGCAAAGAGTAGTTCCAGATCCACCAGGGTGCAACCGAGTTGATCGGCGCGTTCTTTGGAAATAAAGGGATCGTAGGCGAGAATTTTCATGCCTAGGGATCTGGCAACGGCGGCGACGTGGGAGCCAATTTTACCTAAACCAACGACTCCTAGGTTCTTTTTATAAACTTCTGTGCCGATAAAGCGATTTCTTTCCCATTTATTCGCTTTTACCGACTGATTGGCATCAGGAATATGACGGGAGAGGGATAACATCATGGCCAAGGCGTGTTCGGCAGCGGCGATCGTGTTACCTTCGGGAGAGTTAACGACAATAATACCCTGACGAGTAGCGGCGGGAACATCGATATTATCGACTCCTACCCCTGCGCGGCCGATAATTTGCAGTTTGCTGCCCGCTTCGACGATTTCTTTGGTGACGCGGGTACTGGAACGGAGCATCAGTGCGTCGTATTCGGGGATAATTTGAATGATTTCCTCGGCGGATAGTCCTGTTTTCACGTCCACTTGGGCAACCTGTGACAGAATTTCTACTCCTACCGGATCGATCGAATCGGATACCAGAACTTTGGCCATAATCTTTATAACGTGCTTTTTTCAGTCTACGGGCAAATGCTTGACCAATATTGGGGTCTAGCCGCAATAGCCTATTTTAGAAGCAAAGGGTGCAGTCTATGGCAAAATTAGCGAAAAGATTTTAGGTTGTCCTTCTCAATGTCTTCCATGGTGTTGATTTCAGCCTCTTGTCTTTGTCATACTAAATCCTGTTTAAAAAGTATAGGAGAGAAGGGATGGGGGATGGGGGATAGGGGATGGGGGATAGGGGATAGGGGATAGGGGGGAAACAATCCATAAATGGGTTTTTAAAGTTAGATCGGCAGTTAATCACAGGATTAAAAACGGATTTAGTATCACTGAGATATTGCTAATTTAATCACGGTGGCGATCGAGTTTTCCGCTTCTTTTTCTAAAGCCTTTTCTAGGGCTGCCATTGCTTCTGTTTGACAATTTCTATGATGTTTAAATGGGGTTTGCTGAAAAAGTACGGGCGAAGCATTCGGATAGAAAATCTACGGTTTCACCGATAGGTTATTGCCCGAATGCTTCGCCCCTACAGGACGCGGGCCGATGAAGACGCAAGGTTTTGAAGCACGATTCTCTCAAAATCTTG
>NZ_JADBRW010000252.1:0-22298 GCF_020247025.1 Microcystis sp. M109S1 | reverse complement strand
CGGATGCCATGCTCAACTGCTACACTATGTAACTTTTTACTTCCTCTCAGATTAACTTATATCAGCTCGTCCTGCTAGGCACGACATTCAGTCACCTCTGTCTGTTACATTTTATACAAAACGACGTGCGATTACCCTGGGCTATTTTATAAACTAATTTCCCATATTTTTTTTGTACTTCTAAATCATTTTTAGCCTGATATTGAAGATAAAAATTAGTTCTTAATCCAATACTTTTCCAAGCATCCTCTTGTTGATTAGTAGAGGTTAAATCAAGATTGGACAAGATATTATCTAACCGTTTCTCGTAGTTTGATCGATATAGCATAATATCTGCTTGAGTTGGGTAAACTATCGGCATTAACCGCATTAATTCTAACTTCAGAGATAGGTGATCGGGAAGATACTCTAAAGCTGATTTAGTTGCTTGAATTGCTACCTCGATCGGATAATTATTTTGTAGTAACCAAATTAGGCGCAAATGTAAATCAATATTTTTTGGATGATAGCTAATACCTTTTTTATACACTTCCAAAGCTTGTTTTTCTTCTTTGAGAATGAGATAGCAATGGGCGCAATTTAAATAAAAGTTGCTATCTTCTATTTTAATTGCTAATAATTTTTGATAATAGTTTAGTGCTAACTGATAGAGTTTTCTTTGATAAAAATAATCACCTGAGTAAATATCGGCAATTTGTTGGTCAGCTTGCAGGATTTCCCAAAGGGAGAGATTTTGACTAATTTCTCGTCTATCTCCTGCCAGTTGTTGGGCAGTTTTATAAGCATTTTTTGCTTCTGTCCAAGCTTGTTTAACTAAATAGACATTGCCTAAATTGATATAAAAAGGATAAAAATCCGCTTGGCTATTAATTCCCTGCTGATAGAATTTTTCGGCTGACTCTAGCTGCCCTAATCGATAAAATAAATTGCCCAGTTTATTATAAGCATCGACAAAATTAGCATTGAGATCGATCGCTTTCTGATAAGCTGATAAAGCTATATCTAAACGTGATTGTTTTTCTAGCACCCTAGCCATGGTATAATGATATAAGGCTTGATTTTCCTCTAATTCTATGGCTCGTGCTAAACAGTTAAAAGATTCTGTTAGTCGGTTAATTATATAGTATAAGTATCCTAAATCGTGCCAGATGTAAGCTAATTGTTCACGCCAAGATAAAATTCTTAAGTAAAAGTCCTCAGCTAAAGTATATTCTTGCCGATTAATTGCCTCTTGCACCTCTTGAAGACAGGAGTTTATCACCGTCAGGGCATAATTTTCTATTTCTTCATCCCCTTCTATTTCTTCTAATTCTAGCCACTGGAGATAGATTAATTTAGCTTTGGCAAACTGCCAGCAATCGAGATTTCTAATTATCTCTTTTTTGAGGAGCATAATTAAATCTTGACTAGACTCTGATTGTAATAGCCAAAATAACCAAATTTCTTGCGCTGTTGCTTGCTGCCCTAGCAGCAGATAAGCTAATCCCAGATAGGGATAATAATCAGTCACTTGCGGATGAACCGCGAGTGCTTGTTGACAAAATAACAATAATTGATTATAGTCTCCCGATGCTAACATTAACTCGATCGCTTGTTGGTTATCACTGTTGATCATTATCTTTGACTCTCGTTGCTCTAATTCCACAATACCCTCGATCGAGCTTCGGGTAACATCTTGGACTTATTGAACTTAACTAGCGATAGATTTAGGGATTTATTGGCTCTATTAAGGCAGAAAATCCTTATTATACCCTGATTTTCCACTATCTACCGCCCTAGACGGACAAATAATTTCTCGTGCAGATAAGAATTATTCTCAATAGCTGTATAATGGGAAAAGACAAGCCAAGAATCTAGCAATGAACGATAAAATAACTCGTAGAGTCTTTCTAGGTGCAGGAACAGCCACCTTAGCGGTAGCAGTGGGTCAATTAGGGAAAATAAACGAAGTTTCCGCCCAAACTAAACAATTAAACCTCTATTCCTCCCGTCACTACAACACCGACCGACGATTGTATGACAACTTCACCCGACAAACGGGAATAAAAATTAACCTCGTGGAAGGGGAAGCAGACCCATTAATCGAACGGATTAAAAGCGAAGGCAGCAATAGTCCTGCCGATATACTCCTGACGGTAGATGCGGGGAGACTATGGCGCGCCGACCAACAGGGAATTTTTGCCCCCGTCAATTCCCGCATTCTCACCCAAAGAATTCCTGCTAATTTGCGTCACCCCAAAGGTCACTGGTTTGGGTTTAGTAAACGCTTGCGGGTAATTATGTACAACAAAGACAGAGTTAACCCCAGAGAAATCGATTCCTATGCAGATTTAACCAATCCCAAATGGAGAGGAAAAGTCGTCACCCGGTCATCCAGTAACATCTATAGTCAATCTTTTACCGCTTGGTTAATCGACATCCAAGGGGAAACGGCCGCAGAAAAATGGTGTCGGGGATTAGTGGCTAATTTTGCCCGTCCACCCCAGGGTAATGATAAGGCACAAATCGAAGCTGTAGCCGCAGGAATTGCCGATTTAGCCCTAGCTAACACCTATTACTTAGCGGGGTATGCCGAAGAAAAAGACCCCGCTAAACGGGCAATTTATGACCAAGTAGGCGTAATTTTCCCCGACCAAGCAGGCCGCGGCACTCACGTTAATATTAGCGGTGGTGGTTTAATTAAAACCGCTCCCAATCGGGAATCGGCAATTAAATTTTTAGAGTATCTTTCTAGCAATGAAGCACAGAACTTTTTTGCTAAGGGTAATCGAGAATATCCCGTCGTTCCAGGGGTTGCTTTAGACCCTTTCCTGGCAAAACTCGGACGCGGTAAAGAAGATACCGTTAGCGTGGCTAATTATGGTCCTAATTTAGCCAAAGCAGTACAGGTAATGAATCGCGCCGGTTGGAAATAAGTTATCAGTTATCAGTTATCAGTTATCAGTGGGAATTATGAATTAGGAAGTTAGAAGCAGGGAGCAAAAAGCTCATGGCTGATAGCTAAAAGCTGATTTAAGATATGAATCTTCTTGTGTGTGGTTTTTAAAACCCAGAACCAAAATAACTTTTGGATACGATGCACACTTGGCATTCATACCTCGATTCAGCAACGCCACTGATGACTGATTACTATTCACTGATGATTGCTATGTTAAGGCAATTGAAATAAAACCGAGAGATTATTAGCTGGCATAGGAATTACTTCTAACAATTGTAAACCTCGATCGCTCGCTTCTTGCACCACATCTTCTAAATTCCTAACTCCCCAAGCAGAGTTTTGAGAACGGAGAGAAAAATCAAAGCTTTCGTTACTAGGAGAAGTATGTTTTCCCTGTCGTTTATAGGGACCATAAAGATAGAGAATTCCCCCCGAACTGAGAATGCGACTCGCTCCCGTCATTAAAGCTAAACAAGCGGACCAAGGAGCGATATGAATCATATTAATATTAACAATGGCATTAATAACGATATTTTCCGTCTCTACAGCCCAAACTGACTGATGAACATCGATAAATAGGGGGCGATCGAGATTAGAACTAGGACAATAATCACACCAACTGCGAATACTATCTAGAGCCAGAGGGTGACAATCCGAGGGAATCCAACGACAAGGAGCAAGACGAGGAGCAAAAAAAACAGCGTGTTCACCCGTGCCGCTAGATATTTCTAAGATATTCCCAGTCTTCGGTAAAAATTGGCTGAGAACTTCTAAAATCGGCTGACGATTGCGTTCTGTTGCCGGAGCGTATTGACGTAAATCAGACATAATTAGGGTTTGCGGCAAAAAGTTTTTCCTGGGGGTAGGGTGTAGGGTGTAGGGTGTAGGGTTTTACCCATTTTCATGCAACAGGCAAAAGGGGGAATAAATAATCAGTTTTTAATAACAGGATTTAGTATGACTACGGCGTTTCTCCTAAAGATGAAGCGTAACCTAGATCAGTGATCAGTGTCAGCTTTTTTCTCCCTTCTCCCCTCTCCCTGCTCCCCAACTCCCACTCTGCAATAACTACTGGCAGCCAGAAATACGTTTAGTCCATATCATACTTTGTGCTTTTTGTCAAAAAAACTTTTTCTTTGCAATAAAACTACACAAAAAAAAGATCATCGTTGCCAGTAAAATTGACTAATTTACCCGTCTTAATTAGGATCACCTTCTAGGTGTGGCAAGGGTTTCAACCATTGCTGCCTAAAAAAGCACAGAATAGCCCACTATGAAATTCTATCAAATCGCTGTTACCACTGTAACATCGTTGTTAAATAAAAATCTTTCTCAATTAATTTTTAAGAATTTATAAATATTGCGGAATGTTAATTTAAATATTCTCAAGTGTTTGGAGTCAATAGATAACTTTTGCTTATCTTTAGCGAACATTGGGTTAGGAGTCAGTATTCTCCGAGTCAGCTTTTTTCTCCCTTCTCCCTTCTCCCTTCTCCCTTCTCACCTCTCCCTGCTCCAGAAAAATATTAAGTTTTGTTAAGAAGTTAGTGACAAAAGACCAGCTTTAATCTCTATTATCGTAGTAAGTGGCTTTTGACCCGAATCAAGCCGGTCAAGATAAATAGTAACTTTTGCCCATCATCAAACAACGATTGTCAGTCTAACTAAAACAGTCGCTGTGGCGATGCCCTCGTGATCAATTCCTATGTCAACCCTGGTTATTGTCGAATCCCCCACCAAAGCTCGGACGATCAGTAATTATCTGCCTAGCGGCTATCGAGTCCAAGCCTCCATGGGCCACATCCGCGATCTGCCCGCCTCCGCCGAAGAAATTCCCCCCGCCCACAAAGACAAATCCTGGGCCAATTTAGGCGTGGATGTGGAGAACGATTTCGATCCCCTCTACGTCGTCCCCAAAACTAAAAGTAAAGTCGTCAAAGAATTAAAAGAAGCCCTCAAAGGAGCCAGCGAATTGATCCTCGCCACCGACGAAGATCGGGAAGGCGAAAGCATCAGTTGGCATCTCTTGCAGGTACTCAACCCGAAAGTTCCCACCAAAAGGATGGTATTTCACGAAATCACCAAAGAGGCAATCCAAGCCGCCCTAAAAAATTGTCGCTCCATCGACGAAAATTTAGTTCACGCCCAAGAAACCCGCCGCATACTCGATCGCCTCTACGGTTATACCCTCTCCCCCCTACTCTGGAAAAAAATCTCCAAAGGGTTATCCGCCGGCCGGGTGCAATCGGTAGCCGTGCGTCTGCTAGTGCAACGGGAACGGGAAAGACGAGCCTTTAAAACCGCCAATTATTGGGACTTAAAAGCCACCCTCGAAAAGGACAAAAATCAATTCGACTCGAAATTAGTGACCTTAAACGGTCAAAAAGTGGCAAATGGGAGCGATTTCGATGCCGACACCGGCAGACTGCTACCCGGTCGCCAAGTCACCCTCTTAGATCAAGCAACTGCCACCGCCTTAAAAGAACGCATCGAGGGCAAAGTCTGGCGAGTTAGCAACACAGAAGAAAAACCCACCCTTCGCAAACCTTCCCCCCCCTTCACCACCTCCACCCTACAGCAGGAAGCTAACCGGAAACTGGGCATATCAGCCCGGGACACCATGCGAATCGCCCAAAATCTCTACGAACAGGGCTACATCACCTATATGCGAACCGATTCGGTACATCTTTCCGATCAGGCCATCACCGCCGCTCGCAATTGTGTAGAACAAATGTATGGTAAAAATTATCTCAGTCCCCAACCCCGGCAGTACACCACCAAAAGCAAAGGCGCACAGGAGGCCCACGAAGCCATCCGGCCCGCCGGTAGCAGCTTTCGCCTGCCCCGGGAAACTGGCCTGAGCGGACTAGAATTCGCCCTCTACGACCTAATCTGGAAACGTACCGTCGCCTCACAGATGGCCGATGCCCGTATTACCCAGATCGCCGTTAATATTCAGGTAGAAAATGCCGGATTTCGCTCCTCCGGTAAAAGAATCGACTTCCCCGGCTTTTTCCGCGCCTATGTGGAAGGTTCCGACGATCCCGAAGCCGCCATCGACGACCAAGAAATAATCTTACCCGCCCTCAGCGTCGGTGATACCCCCAATTGTCGGAAACTAGAAGCCATTAGCCACGATACCCAACCCCCCGCCCGTTATAGCGAAGCCTCACTCGTAAAAACCCTCGAAAGTGAAGGAATCGGGCGACCCAGCACCTACGCCACCATTCTCGGCACAATTATCGATCGCGGTTATGCCCAAATGCGGAATAAAACCCTCATTCCCACCTTCACCGCTTTTGCCGTGGTTAGTTTGTTAGAAAATCATTTCCCCGACCTGGTAGATCCCAAATTTACCTCGAAAATGGAGGAAACCCTCGACGATATCGCCACCGGTTCCGCTCAATGGTTGCCCTATCTCGATCGCTTCTATCGCGGCGAAAAAGGGCTAGAAAGCCAAGTTAAAGAGCGCGAGAGTCAAATTAACTCTAGCACCGCCAAATCGGTGATTTTAGAGGATTTACAGGCAACTATCAAGATCGGCAAATACGGTCCCTATCTGGAAGTCTCCCGAGGCGATGAAATCCTCACCGCTTCTATCCCCGCCGATTTAACCCCCGCCGACCTCAACCCCGAACAGGTAGAAACCCTGCTGCGACAGAAAACCGAGGGTCCCGATAAATTAGGTCTTCATCCCGATACCGGAGAGCCGATTTATCTGCTGGTGGGTAGTTACGGACCCTACGTCCAGTTAGGAGATGTCAGCGATGACAACCCCAAACCGAAACGCGCCTCCCTACCCAAAGGAGTCAAACCAGAGGATGTCACCCTCCCACAAGCGGTGGGTTTATTGGCACTGCCGCGACTACTGGGAACCCATCCCCTCACCGGAGGCAAAATTAAAGCCAGTTTGGGTCGTTTTGGCCCCTATGTGGTTCAGGAACAGGGCAAGGAAAAAGAATATCGTTCCCTGAAAGCCGGGGATGATATCTTAACTATAACCCTCGATCGAGCTTTGGCTTTATTAGCTGAACCGAAAAAAACTCGCGGCGCTCGTGGTTCTACCAAACCAGCTTTAAAAGAATTGGGTAAACATCCCGACGATGGGGAATTGGTGGGATTGTACGAAGGTCCCTACGGAGTTTATATCAAGCACGGTAAAACTAACGCCAAGATGCCGGAGGGAGAAACGGCTGAAACCCTGACTCTAGAGCAAGCTTTAGCGGCACTAGCGGCCAAGACAACCACTGCCAAGAAAACCACTACCAAGAAAACTACTTCTAGCACCACTAAAAAAACTACTTCCCCAGGCAGTAAAACCAGCAAAAGTAAGACGGTTTAGCGATTAGTGGTGGGGCGATTTTCTCCATGGTTAATTCCTCACCTGATGCGAGGACAAATCTGGCTGGCTTTTTTGTCTTTTGCACCACTTTGAGCGGGCTGCTCAAATACCCCAAATTCCCTACTGTAAAGCAATCGCCATCGCTTCTTGGGGAATTTGCCGGTAAATTGGTTTTAAAAATTGTTCTATGGCATCCGATTCGGGGGCAGCGAGGGGAAAATTGCCTAAAATGTCGAGAATGGTTTGATTTTCATTCCCCGGCGTGATGACAACGAGGGAGGGGTCTAGTTCTTCATCGTACTGCCAAAAGCGATCGATAGGGCTGTCAGGGGCAGTTTTTTCAACTACTGTGGGGGGTTCACTGACTGCTAAAGGTTGATTATCCGAGGAATAGGAGCGTTTTTCCCGTAAAGCTTCCAGAATTTGGCTTTTGGTTCGGCCGCGCAGTTGCAAAAGCAGGAAGGGATCGACAATAAAACGATCACCCAATTGATAGTATACTGCTCCTATATGTTTGCAGGGGTTGGCTTGATCGGGACAGGTGCAACGAGAGCGAATATCAGCCAAGGAAAAGGGAAATAAATTCACTCCACTATCGATAAAAACACGCTCGATATTATCGGGCATTTGTCCCGTGAGCAATTGAGCGGAATAAATGGCCTTTTTGGAGAGAAGCTTAATAATATAGTCCCATTCTTCATCACTAAAAGCGACTAGGGATAAATCCACTAGATAAGGTTCGGATTCACTGCCTTGTACTCTAGCAATAACTTGCGAGTCTTCAAAGTCAATACTTAAAACATTGCCCTCTCTGGCGTAAAGTCTAGCTCGTTCCAAGCGTTTTTTAAAGCGATAGGAATCGAGTAGTTCTAGCCATTTTTGTACCCACCAAGCTTGTTCTGTCATTTTTTATTTACCCTACAGCTTATCAGCTTCGTTACCAACAAAAACGCCAATTCAAAAAGGAAACACATCAGCCTTAAGAGTTGACAGAGAAAGGCTCATCAGGTATATTCTGATCTTTAACAACAACAAATCAGACCCAAAAACGAAGCCCTCAACATCTTAACATAGAATAAAGAAACTTGCTCTACCAACTTGGCAAAGAGGTAAATTTATCTCAACAGCAAATAGCCGTCTTGCCCGGATGTGATCAAAGCAAGACCAGAGCGAGAATTAATACTAAATCCTGTTTAGAAAGTATCGGAGAGCAGGCAGCGGGAACGGAGTTAAGAGTTGAGAGTTGAGTGAGAAACTAGGAGTATATTTTTATGAGTGCGACTCCTTATCATTCTTGGGAGAGGGGATTAAACGAGCCGACTAATGGACTAAGCTAAGACGGATTTAAATCCCTTATTCTTAGATTAGCCGAATCTCCCCCCTCGGAAGTCGGAAAGTTGGGGGGAGTATTGCCTCTTGCATAAGTCCCTCATCTCAACAAGCAATTTAAATTACGAAAAGCTTAACAATCGTCCTCGAAAATCTCTTGACTATCCTAGCCCGAATGAGATATGCTCTGATAGCTCAGACAGTGATGCAATTCAGACTTGAATTGGCGTATTATAGATGTCGAATTGGCTACGCCTAAAAGTATTTATTGAAGAAGCTTTCACAAGATGTACACAGAACCGAGGATTTTAGGCATGGGGACAGAACACAAAAATCCAAAATTAAATTGTCAGAAATTAGCAGAAGTATTTTTATCAAATCCATTAATTGAAGATTGCTATTTTATGATACGGGAGGGTGAATTAGTCGCCTATATCGTTTGCTCTGGAGCTTTGAATTATGAACAATTGTCCTCCGATTTAGAGTCTCAGTTACCGGATAATCTTCTACCTAATATCTATGTGCAAATTTCCAGTTTACCCTTAACCGATAGAGGTGATGTCGATGAAGTTGCCTTAAAAAATATCGAAATTATCGACGATAACCAAGTTCAGGAAACAGAAGAAAAACTAAGCTCTTTGCCAGATATCGAGCAAGTTGCCGCCGTCATGACTTCTAAAAAAATCAAAATTTTACCCCTACATCTATCCGAATTATTGCCCTTAAAAATAGAGAAAAAAAATGATAATCAAAAATCTGAAACCTCGATTCATTTGGGGATTCACACTTCTAACACTCAAGCTGGAATCAGTCACGGACAGCTTTTAGAAGAATCTGAACTTCAGCCGAAAACCTTGGCAGAAATCCTCCAAAAAGCTGCTGAAAATTATTCAAATAAAGGGATTATTTATATTCAATCTAATGGATCAGAAGTTTTTCAATCCTATCAACAATTATGGGAAGACGCTCAACAAATACAAGCAGGATTACAAAAGCAGGGTTTACAAGCTCAAGATAAAGTGATTCTTCAGCTATCGGAAAACTATGATATCATTTCCGCATTTTGGGGGTGTATTTTAGGGGGATTTATTCCGGTTATTATTTCAGTGCCACCCAGCTATAAAGATTTTAATAATGAAATTCATAAAATATGTCAAGTTTGGCAGTTGTTAGATGACCCTATTATTATCACAAATCAATCCTGTCAGCAAGAGATAAAACATTTAGAGCAATGGTTGCCTAATCAAACCTTAAGCTTGAGTTTTATTGAAGAATTAAAAACTTATTTTCCCCATCAACCTCCTATTAGTCAACTGGATGATATCGCGTTCTTTAATCTAACATCAGGCAGTACAGGAATACCGAAATGTATTGCATTAACCCATAAAAATGTGATCTCTCGTGCGCGAGGAACAAACATCATTTGTGAACATCAAAACGACGATGTTATTCTTAATTGGCTTCCTTTTGATCATATTGGCAGTATTTCAGACTGGAATATTCGCTGTGTCGAGTTAGGATGCCAAATGGTTTATGTTCAAACTGAATATATATTAGGTCGTCCTTTGAATTGGTTAGATTTAATTAATCAATATCGAATTACCCATAGTTGGGCTCCTAATTTTGCCTATAATTTGATCAATGAAGCTTTAAAAAAAGAACCCGATCAAAATTGGAATTTAGATTGTGTCAAATTCTTTTTGGCAGCGGGTGAAGCTGTTTCTGGTCAAGCAGTTGGAGAATTTATTAATACCCTTCATCTTCAATATAATCTGAAAAAAACGGCGATGCGTCCTGCTTTCGGGATGGCAGAAATGGGGTCAGGAATTACCTATTATCAACCTACAGAACAACAGCCATTACTCTTTCATACGGTTGATAAATCCTCCTTGAATTCTTCCTTAAAACGAGTTCATCCTGAACACCCCAATGGTGCAACTTTTACGGATTTAGGATTACCCATTCCGGGGATATCCATTAGAATTGTTAATACTGATAATTCCCTATTACCAGAAGAAACCATTGGTCATTTACAAGTTAAAGGAGAACCGGTTTCACCGGGGTATTATAAAAACCCAGAAGCGAATCAAGACGCTTTCTTAAAAGATGGCTGGTTTAAGACAGGAGATTTAGCATTTATTAGTAACGGTCATTTAGTTATTACTGGAAGAAGTAAAGAAACCATTATTATTAATGGAGTGAATTATTATAGCCATGAAATTGAAACTGTGGTTGAAACCATTGACGAAGTAGAAGCTTCTTATACTGCTGCTTGTGGGGTTCATGATCCTAGTAATAGTACCGATCAATTAGCGTTATTTTTCAGTGCAGAAACCTTTGACCACCAGCATCTAGCAGAACTTCTGAAAAAGATTAGACGAAAAGTAATTAACACTTTTGGCGTTAATCCTGAATATTTAATCCCCTTAAATAAAACTGAAATTCCTAAAACTTCCATTGGTAAAATTCAGCGATCGCGATTAACAAAACGGTTTGCGAACGGAGAATTTAATTCTATTTTAAAAGAAATAGATATTTTGTTAGAAAATGCTAATACCCTTCCTGATTGGTTTTATCGGAAAGCTTGGAAACCTCGCTCTCCAGTGAACTTAAAACCCGAACTTTCCAAGTATTGTAGTTTAATTTTTCTGGATTCCTTGGGTTTAGGAGCATCTTTAGCAGAAAAAATTCAAGGGCAAAACTTACCCTGTATCACGGTTTTAGCAGCAGAAGAATTTTCTCAAATTAGTCAAAATTGCTATACCCTCAGACCAGGGACAGCCAACCATTATCAACAGTTAATGGCATCTTTATCCGAGCGAAAAATTATCCTTGTCAATATTATTCATCTGGGAACATATCAAGACTATCAAGGAGAAATTTCAACAATTGAACAGTTAGAAAAAGCACAAGAAAAAGGAACATATGATTTATTATTCCTAGTTGAATCTCTGGCTAAAATTTATGATTTTAAATCAAAAATTCAATTGCTATTTGTTTCTAGTTATAGTCAATTTGTCATAGAAAACGATGAAACTGCCTATGAAAAATCTCCAGTTTTAGGACTGATCAAAACCCTAGCTAAAGAACTTCCTTGGTTAAATACTCGTCATGTTGATTTACCCCTAGATAACCCTGAAATTAATGTCAGTTATCTGCTGCAAGAACTATCTGTTTTATCCAAGGAAAGAGAAATTGCCTATCGCAACGGTAAACGTTTAATTGCAGGTTTAGAAAAAGTCAATTTACTGCAACACAACCAACAGAAATTACCCTTTAAATCAGGGGGTATTTATCTGATTACCGGAGGACTAGGAGGGATTGGCAGACAAATTGCTCAGTATTTGCTCAAAAATTATCAAGCTCGTTTACTGTTAATTGGAAAAACACCTTTACCAGACAAACACCTCTGGAGTGAGTACCTCAAAGTCGAAGATCAATTATCCTTAAAAATCAAAAATCTCCAAGCTTTAGAAACCCTTGGTGGACAAGTAATTTATCAAGCGGTAGATGTGGCTAATTTCACTGAAGTTAAACAGGCTGTAGAACAGGTGAAAAAACAATGGCAAGGAGAACTAGATGGGGTGATTCATCTGGCTGGAATTTACAAAGATTGTTTACTTCTGGAGGAAACTCAAGAAGGTTTAGCGACAATTATTCGCCCTAAAGTAATAGGAACTTGGGTTTTACATCAACTCCTCAAAGAATCTCAGGGAATTTTTATTAGTTTTTCCTCCTTAGCTAGTTTTTTTGGAGGAGCGGCTTTGGGTTCCTATGCGGCGGCTAATAGTTTCCTAGAATCTTTAAATAGCTATCAAAAATCTAAGAATTTGTTCCCCAGTTATTGTTATAGTTGGACAACTTGGCAAGAAACTGGGATTAGCCAGGGTTATCAGATGCAATATATAACCCGTTCTCAAGGGTATTATGATATGACGGTGCAGCAAGGTTTAGACTCATTTCTAACGAGTTTATATCACAATCAAGGACAATTACTGATTGGTTTAGATGGGAGTAATAGCAAGATTAACCGTTTTACCTCTTTGTCTGAAGGATGCCAAAAGTTAACCGCTTATTACACCCGTAAACCTACAGTTCAATCGGTCAATCTACCTAATTATGTGAGTCTAAAAGATAGATTTGGAACGTCCTATCAATGTCCCCTGGTTCAGCGACAATCTCTACCTATCAAGGACAATGGAGACATTGATAAGCGACAATTAATCAAGGAACTCCAAGGCAAAGAAAATAGCGAATTGATAGCACCCAGAACGGAAACGGAACGTCAAGTTGCTAACATTTGGCAAAAGGTGTTAAATCTATCTCAAATTGGAATTCATGACAATTTCTTTGAACTAGGAGGACATTCTTTGCTGGCGAGTCAAGTAATCTCTCGTTTACGGGATGTTTTCTCGGTAGAATTGTCGTTGCACAGGTTGTTAGAATACCCAACCGTTGCCAGTTTAGCTCAAACGATTGAGGTGCTTAATGTAGCCAAAAATACCAAAAGTGCATCCAAAAGTGGTACAGTCATGACAACAGCCTCAGAAAATTATGAAGAAGGAGAATTATGAAAATAGCTTAACTAAAATTTAAGCTTTTCAGAACCCTTTTGGGAAAAAATGTAAAAAATTGTATCCATCACTAAAATTTATCATCCAGAATATGATATAAATAGCTTCGGTTTAAAATAGTCTTTTTATGGAGTATGTAAGCGGTTGCTCCCATGGCAACTGATTTTAACAATAACCACCGACTCCCCGCCATTGATAATTTTTGTTTGGTCTATAGTGTTTATTCTTTGAGGATACTTAAATTTATGAGAACCGTTGATTATATCTCTAACAGTAGCCCAAGCTAGAGCTACTGAACTCAGCCAAACATCACCCCCATTCCAGAAATACCAGAACATTAATTAGGAAAAGGATACTATTAATGAAAGTCGCAGAATTTTTATCTTACTTAAATAGTTTAGAAATCAAGCTTTGGCTGGAGGAAGAAAAGTTAAAATATCAAGCTCCCCAGGGAGCGATGACACCGGAAATCAAGCAAGAAATCGGCACTAGAAAACCAGAAATTCTTGCCTTTTTAAGAAGTGCAATAACTCCGTCTAAGACGTTTGAATCTGTTATATCTCCCGTTGCTAGAAGTGAAGATTTACCCCTATCTTTTGCTCAACAGAGAATGTGGTTTATCTATCAGATGGATCAGCAAAATTCTGCTTATAATGAAGCTCTAACCATCCGTTTAACGGGACGCTTAAATATTGATATTTTAGAGCAAACGATTAATGCTATTATTCAACGCCATGAGAGCTTACGGACAACCTTTCCAATGGTTGAAGGAAACCCTATTCAAAAAATTGCTCCATCTCTAAAGATTAAATTATTAGTTATTAATTTAAAAGATATTTCCCAAGATCAAATTGATAAACAGATTATTGAAGAACTACAAAAACCCTTTGATTTAACTCAAGCTCCCCTATTACGATGTACTCTGTTTGATCTGGGATATGAAAATTATATTTTAGTCAACGTCTTCCATCATATTATTATCGATGGTTGGTCAAAAGGTATTTTATTTAAAGAATTATCTAAATTTTATCAAGCATTTTTATCCAATTCAACCGTAGATTTACCCGAATTAACCATACAATATGCGGATTTTGCGGTATGGCAAAGACAATGGTTACAAGGTGAAATCTTAGAAAATCAGTTAAATTATTGGAAAAAACAATTAACGGCTGCTCCTCCTTTATTAGAACTTCCAACCGATAAACCCCGTCCAGCTAATCCCAATTTTCGAGGTCATAGTATCTCGTTTCAAATTGACTCAGAACTCACCGAAAAACTGAAACTTTTGAGCCAAAAGTCGGGGGGAACCTTATTTATGACCTTACTGGCTGCTTTAAACACTTTACTCTTTCGTTATAGTGGTCAAGATGATATTTTAATTGGGACACCCACCGCCAACCGAAACCGACAAGAAATTGAACCTTTGATTGGTTTTTTTGTCAATACTTTAGTTCTGCGGAATTCCCTAGAAGGAAATCCGACTTTTTCAGGATTATTACAGCAAGCTCGCAATGTTGTTTTAGAAGCGTATGCTAATCAAGATGTCCCCTTTGAGCAAGTGGTTGATGGGTTAGAAATCGAACGAAGTTTAAGTTATAATCCCTTATTTCAGGTCATGTTTGCGCTGCAAAATGCCCCCCTCAATGCTTTAGAATTACCTGATTTAAAGGCTCAATATCTAGCTGTCGAAAACCAGAGAATTAAATTTGATCTCAGCTTAATTTTAGAAGAAATCGAAACCGAAAAAGGAGCTTATTTAGAAGGTTTTTGGGAATATGATAGCGACCTATTTACCCCTGAAAGAATTACCCGCATGGTAGGTCATTTCCAAACTTTATTAAAGGGGATTGTAGCCAATCCTCAGCAAACCGTCGGGGAATTACCGTTACTGACTGAATCGGAAAAACAGCAATTATTAGTAGAATGGAATCAAACTCAAACGTCTTATCCTGATCATTACTGTATTCATCAGTTATTTGAAGAACAGGTTGTTAAAACCCCTCATGCTATAGCGCTCATCGATGGAGAAAAATCTTTGACCTATGAACAGTTAAATCAAAAAGCCAATCAACTCGCTTATTATTTGCAAAACTTAGGCGTTAAAACTGAGGACTTAGTAGGAATCTGTATCGAGCGTTCTGCTTTGATGATCATCGGACTTTTAGGCATTCTTAAAGCGGGGGCAGCTTATGTTCCTTTAGATCCGAACTATCCATCAGAACGTCTAGCTTATATGTTAGAAGATTCTGCCGTATCGGTGTTATTAACTCAGGAAAACTTAGTTCACACTTTACCCAACTATTTAGGAACAATATTTTGTTTAGATCAGGATGGGAAAATTCTTGATCATCATCCGCAAGATAATCCCCTTCATCCGATGACATCTGAGAATTTAGCTTATGTCATTTATACCTCTGGTTCTACCGGAAAACCAAAGGGAGTTTTAATTCAACATCAAAGTTTATTAAACCTAGTTTCTTGGCATCAAAACGCTTTTAATATTACAACAATTGATCGAGTCACTCAATTAGCTGGAATTGCCTTTGATGCTTCAGTTTGGGAAATTTGGACTTATTTAACAGCTGGGGCGTGTTTGGCGATTGTTCCCCCAGATTTGCTAACATCACCGAAACAACTGCAAGAGTGGTTAATTGCCCAAAAAATTACCGTTTCTTTCTTACCCACTCCTCTTGCAGAAACCCTAATTCCCCTAGATTGGTCTACCAATTGTCCATTAAGATTAATGTTAACCGGAGGAGATAAACTCAATGATTTTCCCCCGACCTCCATTCCCTTTACATTAGTTAACAATTATGGGCCAACTGAAAATACTGTTGTTACAACATCGGTTAAAATAAGACCGGATTTATTAACCGAAAAAGCACCGCCTATTGGTCGTCCGATTAGCAATACTCAGGTCTATATTTTAGATCAATATCAACAACCTGTACCGATTGGACTTCCAGGAGAATTATACATTGGTGGTTCAGGATTAGCTAAAGGCTATCTCAACCGCCCAGAGTTAACCGATTCTAAATTTATTGCTAATCCTTTTAGTCAAAAACTCAGTGATCGCCTTTACAAAACCGGTGATTTAGTTCGTTATGGAAACGACGGACAAATTGAATTTATTGGACGTATTGATCATCAAGTTAAGATTAGAGGTTTTAGAATTGAATTAGGGGAAATTGAAACCGTTCTCAATCAACATACCCAAGTTAAAGAAGCGATTATTATTGCCAGAGAAGATCAACCCGGTGTTAAGCGTTTATGTGCTTATGTGATTGCCTCTCAAAACTTAACTGTTTCTCAATTGCGTCTATTTTTGCAAGAAAAGTTACCTCAATATATGGTTCCTGCTTTCTTCGTTTTGTTAGACGCTTTTCCCCTAACCGCTAATGGTAAAAATGATCGTCGCGCTCTCCCACAACCTGCACTAGAATTAGAGGATGAAGCTGCCATCAATTTCAGTCCATGTACAGAAACAGAACGCATTCTCTCTGAAATTTGGCAAAGGGTTTTAGGACTTAAAACTATTAGTATTAACGATAACTTTTTTGAATTGGGAGGAGATTCTATCCTAGCCATTCAAATCATTGCTCAAGCGAATCAAGCGGGATTACAAATTACTCTTAAACAACTATTTTGCTATCAGACAATCGCTCAATTAGCCACCGTAGCGGAGCGAGTTTCGGTTAATCAAACCACACAAGATTTAGTCATCGGTTGCGTCCCGTTAACTCCGATTCAAAAATGGTTTTTTGAACAAAACTTGCCCGAACGTCATCACTTTAATCAATCTATCTTGTTAGAGGTTCCCAATAATCTACAACCGGATTTATTAAAAAAAACTATTTCTAAATTACTCTATCACCATGATGCCCTGCGGTTACGGTTTGTGCAACAAGGGGAACAATGGCAACAAAATCACAGCGATGATTGCAATAATTTTGCTTTTGAAAAGGTGGATTTATTCCATCTATCTTGCCATGAACAATTGACCCAGATGGCAGAAATTTCTGAGGTTCAACAACGGGTACTGAATTTAGAGGAAGGACCCTTAATGGCGGTGGTTTTCTTCGCCTTGGGTGAGAGTGGAAAAATGTTAATTGTGATTCATCATCTAGCAGTAGATGGAATTTCTTGGCGGATTATACTCGAAGATTTCGTCACTATTTACCAGCAATTAGAAACCCAAAAGCCTCGGCAACTTCCTCCTAAAACCAGTTCTTTTAAAACTTGGGCTGAGGAACTGCAAAACTATGCTAAAACACCAGAATTTCACGCTCAATTCAAGTATTGGCTAAACCGTGATTTTTCATCCGTTTCTCCTCTTCCTGTAGATGCTCAGGGGGATGCCCAATCTAACATTGTTGCCCATGCAAAAACGGTTTGTTTCACCTTAACCGAAGAACAAACCCGCTTACTATTACAGGAGGTTCCGCAAGCTTATAACACCCAAATTAATGATATTTTATTAACCGCTTTAGTCCAAGCTTTTAGCCATTGGACAGGAAGTTATAAGCTTTTGCTTGACATGGAAGGTCATGGAAGAGAGAATGTAATTGAATCCGTGAATTTATCTCGAACTGTGGGCTGGTTTACCAGTATTTTTTCCGTCTTTTTGACCTTAGAAAATCTCGACCATCCGGGGGAATGTCTCAAGTCCATTAAAGAGCAATTACGACAAATTACGAATCGAGGATTTGATTATGGAATTGGATATTATCTCAACTCAGATTTAACGATTCAATCCCAGTTAAAAAATTATCCAAAAGCTCAAGTTAGCTTTAATTATTTAGGTCAATTTACAAGTCATCAAATCGGTGATATGGGGTGGAAATTATCTCAAGAATCCAGTGGTTCCATTCATAGTCCTTTGGGACAACGTTCCCATTTAATTGCGATTCTTGGAATTGTGGTTGATGGGCAACTTGACATGGAATGGCAATATAGTGAAAATTTTCATCATCAAACAACGATCAAAAATTTAGTTGCTGCTTATCGAGATTCTTTAGAAAGCCTGATTAACCATTGTTTATCAGCAGAAGGAGGTTATACGCCATCGGATTTTCCCGATGCGGATCTTAATCAGGCAGAATTAGATGAACTGCTTTCAGAACTCGATTTTTAAACTCAATTTAATGTTTAACCCTCCTGCTTGATAACAACTATGTCATCGCCTAATCTTCCCAGTGAAATTGAAAATCGTAAAAGCGAACATCTGCGAGTTTGTATCGAAGAAGATGTAGAATTTCAACAACTTACAAGCGGTTTAGAAAAATATCGTTTTACCCATTGTTGTCTTCCTGAACTTGACCGTAGCGATATTGAACTGGGGACAAACTTTTTGGGGAAATCTCTAAAAGCTCCAATTCTAATATCTTCCATGACTGGAGGAACAGAATTAGCCCATTTAGTCAACACCCGATTGGCAACGGTCGCTCAACGCTATGGTTTAGCAATGGGAGTCGGTTCTCAACGCATTGCACTCGAACAACCGGAATTAGCACCGACCTTTGCAGTCCGTTCTCTGGCGCCAGATATTCTCCTGTTAGCAAATTTAGGGGCTGTACAGTTAAATTACGGCTGCGGTTTAGAAGAATGTTTAAAACTGGTGGAATTATTAGAAGCTGATGCCTTAATTCTCCATCTCAATCCTTTACAAGAATGGGTGCAATCGGGAGGCGATTCTAATTTTAAAGGGTTACTCGCTAAAATCGAGCAAATTTGCGCTCAATTGCCCGTTCCCGTCATCGCCAAGGAAGTCGGAAATGGCATCTCTGCGCCGATGGCCAAAAAATTAATTGAAGCCGGAGTTGCCGCGATTGATGTGGCGGGAGCCGGAGGCACGTCCTGGGCCAAAGTCGAAAGTCAAAGAGCCAAAGACAACAGACAAAGGCACCTCGGACAAGTTTTTGCCGATTGGGGTTTACCCACGGCTGAATGTATTACCGCCATTCGGTCCGTGAATTCAACCATTCCTTTAATTGCTTCTGGAGGCTTAAAAAATGGCTTAGATATTGCCAAAGCCATGGCTTTAGGAGCAGATTTAGCAGGGTTGGCTCGACCGTTTCTCGTAGCAGCGATTGAATCAGAAGCCGCCGTTGATGAGTTGGTGAAATTTTTAATTGCTGAAATTGAAATTGTTTTGTTTTGCACCGGAAATCCTAATTTATCCGCCCTTAAAAATTCAGGAGCCTTAAAACCATGTTAAAGTTTTCAATGGAATTGTGTTATCCCCAGCCTGATGTCAAAACTTTAAGCGTTGGCACTTTGGGTCCAAAAGAAACCAGTAGTGAACAAACCTTAAATTATCTAATTTCTCAATGGAAATTACAACAGATTTCGGTGAATAGTCATTTATTTGATAGCTTTACAGAGTTAAAGGAATCTTTACTCCAAGATCAGATAGATTTGGCGTTAGTCCCCCCTGCCTATGAAAGAATTAATGATTTCTATATGGAACCGAGTTTTAAACTAGGTTTTATCTTCACCTATCCCACACCCGTTTACGGATTAGCCAAGCGAAAAAATTAAGAAATAACTTTAGAAAATTGCACCCTGGTCACTCATCCCGCTCCTCTTCCTTTACTTCCTTATTTATTACCGTGTGACCTAAATCAAAACAAGATTAAAATCACATTGGTGAATTCTACCAGTGTTGCCGCTATTCACGTTAAACAGGGGTTGGCAGATTTAGCGATTACCAATGAAAATGCCCTCCGAGAACATGATTTAGAATTTGTTTCACAATATGGTAAAATTGAGATGAGTTGGTCTTTATTCTACAAAAAGGAAAACACCATGATTCAAGGTATTTATTTACCTGTGCATACCTAAAAAAGCTACCTATCCGCTCAGAATAGTTGCCTTCATCACATAAAAATAATTGAGATTTAACCTCTCAATTTCATTTTGAACCTGTACCCTAAAATCATGTCTGAATTTTTCCCAATTCCAAAGTATATTAAACTCAATCCTCATGTAGAATTAGAGGTTTTTCAATGCCAAGATACCATTTTTCAGTTATACGTTATAGCTCCCAATGCTAAACTTGAATCCCACCACCATCCTGAAAGTCAAATTGGCATGGTATTCTCAGGAAAACTGGAACTGTATATTAAAGATGTGAGGCTCTTCTGGTTTCTGTGTGGAAACGAGGTCTATACCGATAGAATATCCGCAAAATAGTCCTAAAAGTTTTGCCCAATAAGCACTTCAGGGTTCCATAAGCAAAAATTATCACACAAAGTCGAGAAGAGCCGATGTGATTAAACCCTTAAGACCTTTGCAAGATGTTTATATAGCTGATGGCAATATTCCTCATGGTGCTTTTAATCCTTTATCAGAACCGATGATTGGATTTGATCTTAAACGGATTACCTCTTCTTTACCTTCCCAAGACGTTGTATTAACCCTATCAAACAACCAAGATCAAATCACTCATTTACCTTGTCAATCGGTTAAGGGTTCTTGGTTTGAAATTGTCATGACGACAATTCCTTCCGGTTACTCCATTCCCCCACATCAAGGTGAGCAAGAAGAAATCGGATTTATTTTGAATGGAAAATTATAAATCTCCATAGAAAATGAAGAACAGTGTTTAGAATATGGTCAAATTTATTATACTACTTCAAGGGTTTTGAAAAAGGGATATAATTCATCGAATCAAGATATTAATTTGATTAAAATTTTAATTTAGTTCGTTTTAAAATTTTAAGTTTAACCTCAAAATGCTAGGGCAAAGTTTATGAATTTAGGATTAAAAGATAAAGTGGCTTTGATTACGGGAAGTAGTGCGGGAATTGGGTTTACCATTGCTGAAAAATTAGCAGAAGAAGGCTGTCACTTAATTATTTGCGGTCGCAATTACCAACGCTTAGAACAAGCTTATCAATCTCTGGCTCAAGCTTATCCTGCCCAAGAAATTCTGCGTTTAGTGGCGGATGTTCATCAAGCTCAAGATTCTGAACAATTAATACAGGACTCTTTAAATCAATATGGCAAAATTGACATTTTAGTTAATAATTCTGAAGGAGCTAACTTTGCTGACAATTTAATTGAAAACCTTTCCGATGACGATTGTTTAAACGTTTTTCAGGGAAAATTAATGGGTTATATTCGCTTAACCAATTTAGTGTTACCGATTATGAAAAAACAACATTGGGGAAGAATCGTTAATATCATTGGGACATCGGGGAAAGAGCCATCTCCTCGTTTAGTTAAATCGGGTGTTGTCAATGCAGCTTTAATGAATTTTACCAAATCAGTAGCTAGACAAACCGCCCCCTATAATGTTTTAATTAATAGTATTAACCCCGGCGTTATTGACACCCCTAGACATCGAGACTATTTAGAAATGTATGCCGCCAAAGAAGGAACAACCCCAGAGTTAATTCGAGAAGGAATTCTAAAAACAAGGCTCTTCTGGTTTCTGTGTGGAAACGGGGTCTATACTGATAGTTTCTTCAGCAAAATAGTCCTAAAAGTCTTTCCCAGTAAACATTTCACGATTCTATAAGCAAAAATTATCACACAAAGTCGAGAAGAGCCAAAACAATTCCCATGAATCGGATTGGTACGACTGAAGAATTTGCTAATCTCGTTGTATTTTTAGCTTCAGAATGCGCGAGTTATATCACGGGAATTACTATTCCCCTCGATGGGGGTTTATCCTCGTCAGCATTTTAAATTTATCCATCAAGTAAAAATCAACAACCACAAGTGTCATGAATAGCCAATCTAAATCTCAAATGTTAGACAAATTTGTTCCCTATTATCCGACTAAAGATACTCGTAACTTTCCCATTTTTTCCGATATTATTAATAATTTTAATATTTGGAGGCTGCAACGCAAATTTAAACAGGAGCTTCAACAACCTTCGGTGATCCTAGTTGATCAAATGGGTAAAGTTGGTTCTGCTAATCTTTATCTTACTATTAAAAGAACTTTTCCAGAAAAAGCGGTGTATCATGCGCCAATTCAAAAATGAAACGCATCAACCTCAAGAGTTGACAGAAAAAGGCTCATCAGGTACTGTCTGATCATTAACAACAACAAATCAGACCCAAAAATGAGCCGCCCACATCTTAACATAGAACAAAGAAACTT
>NZ_JADBRW010000251.1:0-4992 GCF_020247025.1 Microcystis sp. M109S1 | reverse complement strand
TGATAACTGATAACTGATAACTGATAACTGATAACTGATAACTGATAACTGATAACTGATAACTGATAACTGATAACTGATAACTGATAACTGATAACTGATAACTGATAACTGATTAAGACATTTCTAACATTCTTTGAATCGGCAACAGTGCCTTAACTCTTAAATCTTCAGAAATAGTAATTTCTGGAGTTTTATCTCGCATACAGAGATACAATTTTTCGAGAGTGTTCAGTCTCATGTAGGGACACTCATTACAAGCACAGTTATTTAAAGCTGGTGCGGGGATAAATACTTTCTCTGGGGCGGATTTTTGCATCTGGTGAATAATCCCCGGTTCTGTGGCGACAATAAAGGTTTTTTCGGAACTTTTCAGGGAATAATTTAATAGTGCCGTCGTGGAACCAATATAATCGGCATGGCGTAAAACCGATGCTTCACACTCAGGATGGGCGATAATTTTTGCTTCTGGATGGGCGACTTTTAATTCTATTATCTTGCGTTCGGAAAAAGTTTCATGGACAATACAACTACCCTGCCAGAGAACTAAATCTCTACCAGTTTGCTGACTGACGTAACGGCCTAAATTGCGATCGGGAGCGAAGATAATCGGTTGATGGGCAGGGATTTGATTAACTATTTTGACTGCGTTGGAACTGGTGCAGATAATATCACTCATGACCTTAATTTCTGCACTGCAATTGATATAGGAAATCACGATATGATCGGGATATTGGGCTTTAAAACGAGCAAAATCTTCAGGATGACAACTATCAGCTAAAGAACATCCTGCATCTAAATCCGGCAGCAATACCAACTTATCTGGGTTTAAGATTTTAGCTGTTTCTGCCATGAAGTGAACCCCCGCAAATACGATCACATCTGCTGGCGTTCGGGCAGCCTGTTGGGATAAACCGAGAGAATCACCAATATAATCAGCTATATCCTGTATGTCAGAATTTTGATAGTAGTGAGCCAGAATAACGGCGTTTAATTCCCGTTTAAGCTCTTTAATTGCCGTAAATAGGTCATCAGGTAAGCTCGATCGATTTGCGGGTTGAACAGTTGTGAACACGGTACGACTTATGGTTATTTTTACCAAATACTAAACAAGTCCCTACATCATAGCAAATTTTTTTGAGGAGATTAGGGAGTGGGAAGCTTTTTTCAGTAATCAGTAAACAGTAAGCAGTAATCAGTGAAAAGACCGCAGAAAACTGCCATTTAATCCTGCTCACTTGATATTCTCTTCTCTTATCTGATAAATGACCCCTGATTAAGACTGTCCACTAAAAACTCACATCTGATAACTGATAAATGATAAATGATTCAAGGCTAAGGTGTATCAATGCTAGGATAAAGGCTTGAGTAGAGAACGATCGAGCGAAAGCCATGTCATCGACAGAAGTAAAAACCCCACCCCCAGACAGTCCTGAATTCCTCGATGAGTTACCCGGAGAAGTGGAAATGTCCTTATTTGACCACTTGGAGGAGTTGCGGCGCCGGATTTTTTATAGTTTAATTGCCGTGGCTGTGGGTGCGGTGGGATGTTTTATCTTTGTTAAACCCCTAGTACAAGTGCTGGAAGTTCCCGCCCAAGGGGTAAAATTTTTGCAGTTGGCCCCGGGAGAATTTTTTTTCGTCTCCCTAAAAGTAGCTGGATATAGCGGCATACTGGTGGCTAGTCCGGTCATTCTCTTGCAAATTATCCTCTTTGTGCTGCCGGGGTTAACCCGTCGCGAACGGCGTTTAATTGTCCCGGTAGTGTTAGGATCGAGTGTTTTATTTTTTGCTGGTTTATTTTTTGCCTATATTGCCCTGATTCCCGCCGCTTTAAACTTTTTTGTGAGTTATGGGGCGGAAGTGGTCGAACAAGCTTGGTCGATCGAGCGCTATTTTGAATTTGTCTTACTTTTACTTTTTAGTACCGGCATCGCCTTTCAAATTCCCGTTATTCAATTGATTTTGAGCTTTTTAGGCATTATTTCCTCGCAAACGATGTTATCGGGGTGGCGTTTCGTGGTTTTGGGTGCGGTGATTTTAGGCGCGATTTTAACCCCTTCCACAGACCCTCTGACCCAATCCCTGTTAGCCGGGGCGGTCTTGGGTCTATACTTTGGGGGGATTGGGGTAGTGAAATTAACGGGACGTTAGCAGTTTTTTGATAGAATTTGACGGCTGAAAACTAATTAAGCCAGAAAGCTAGAGATTGATTCTAGATTGAGTAACAAAGTGAAATATTTTTTCTTAACGGCAGGTTGGACAATAGGACGGGTGTGGGAATTTGGCGGTTTGTGGGATCACGCGAGTAGTTGGCGACGACCACCGCAGATAGAGCGATTAAATATCGGTATTTTAGAGGGAGAACAGGTTTTATGGCTTTATAAGGTGGAAGAAGCCGTGATTATGGTAGAAGTTGCCCCCAAGAGTGCAGAAATTGCCGATACTGTCCCCACCATCGGGCAAGTGGTGCTAAAACGCTTGATTAGTGCCGAACAAGTCCTCGAAATCCTGCAAAATGCCGAAGAAGTGCTGAGGAAGTAATCAGTGATCAGTTATCAGTCATCAGTGATCACTAATCAGATGTGAGTTTTCAGTGAGTGGTATTAAGTGAGGAGTATTAAATAGGGTTTGCTGAATAAAGCTAAAAACCTTGTTGGATAATATCTTTAGGCTTTTTTGAAATCAAAAAGTGCCTAGCATGGGAGTGGTCGGGGGGAAAATTCCGGGACTTTTTCCCCGAAAATTAGGTAATTGACCCTCTGAAAATGGGTAAAACCCTACACCCTACACCCCACACCCTACCCCCACGAAAAACTTTTTGCCGCAAACCCTAAATAGCATTAACAGTGCTGTCTTTTCACTGATTACTGTTTACTGATCACTGAAAAAAGCTCCCCACACCCCATCACCGGCGTTCCCTTATTTGGACTATTCTGGCGGAAGACCGATCGCAAAGACTTGAAATCTGTTCTAACAATAGTTACACTTCTTTAGAATAGATACACTTTTCAAGGGATAATGTAGGTCGGCTAACTCTTGCACTTAACCGTCGAGATTGTTGGGCTTATATTTGACCCTGAATATAAAAAGCGTCTAAGTGGACACTAAATTGTCAATAGGAGGAGCGTAGTCAATGGGACTACCTTGGTATCGAGTACACACAGTCGTTCTCAACGACCCGGGCCGTTTAATTTCCGTTCACCTGATGCACACCGCACTGGTAGCGGGTTGGGCTGGCTCCATGGCCCTCTATGAGCTGGCTATTTTCGACCCCAGTGACCCCGTATTAAACCCGATGTGGCGGCAAGGAATGTTCGTGCTGCCCTTCATGGCCCGTTTAGGTGTCACCGGTTCATGGGGTGGCTGGAGCGTCACCGGCGAAACTGGTGTTGACCCCGGTTTCTGGTCTTTTGAAGGCGTTGCCGCCGCTCATATCGTCTTATCCGGTCTGCTATTCCTAGCGGCGGTTTGGCACTGGGTTTTCTGGGATTTAGAATTATTTATCGATCCCCGCACGGGCGAATCTGCGCTCGATTTGCCGAAAATGTTCGGTATTCACCTGTTCTTATCCGGTTTACTTTGCTTTGGTTTCGGTGCTTTCCATCAAACAGGCCTTTGGGGTCCCGGGATGTGGGTTTCCGATGCCTACGGTTTAACTGGTCATGTGCAGCCCGTAGCTCCCGAATGGGGACCGGCTGGTTTTAACCCCTTTAACCCCGGGGGTGTGGTAGCTCACCACATTGCTGCGGGTATCGTCGGGATTATCGCCGGTTTATTCCATTTAACCGTTCGTCCCCCCGAAAGACTCTATAAAGCCCTGAGAATGGGTAATATCGAAACGGTGCTTTCTAGCAGTATCGCCGCCGTTTTCTTTGCCGCTTTCGTCGTGGCTGGAACCATGTGGTACGGTAATGCTACCACCCCGATCGAACTCTTTGGCCCCACCCGTTACCAATGGGATAAGGGCTATTTCCAAGAAGAAATTGAGCGTCGCGTCGAGGCCAGCATCGCCAACGGAGCCACCATCGCCGAAGCTTACCAAGCAATCCCTGAAAAACTGGCTTTCTATGATTATGTCGGTAATAGCCCCGCTAAAGGTGGTTTATTCCGTACTGGTGCCATGGATAGCGGTGACGGTATCGCTAAATCTTGGTTAGGACACCCCGTGTTCAAAGATGGCGAAGGTCGCGTCCTCAGCGTGCGTCGGATGCCTAACTTCTTTGAAACCTTCCCCGTTGTCCTGACCGACTCGGAAGGTATCGTTCGCGCCGATATTCCCTTCCGTCGTGCGGAATCGAAACTGAGTATCGAACAAAGTGGTGTCACCGTTTCTTTCTACGGTGGCGCTCTCGATGGTCAGGTCTTCAGCGATCCTGCTGATGTGAAGAAATTTGCCCGTAAAGCGCAACTCGGTGAAGCTTTCGAGTTTGACACCGAAACCCTGAAGTCTGACGGGGTATTCCGCACTTCTCCGAGAGGTTGGTTTACTTTCGGTCATGCTGTCTTTGCTTTACTATTCTTCTTCGGTCACATCTGGCACGGTTCTCGTACCATCTACCGCGACGTATTCGCCGGGGTAGATCCGGATCTGGAAGAACAAGTGGAATTCGGTTTATTCCAAAAATTGGGTGATCTTAGCACTCGTAAACAAGAAGTTTAGTTTTAGCTAAATCATCCATATAACTAAAGGAGTCAAGTCTTTGACTCCTTTTTTTGTTAATTAGGGTCTGCTGAAAAAGTTTTTCGGTGGGGGTTGGGGGTTGGGGGTTGGGTAGGGCTGTTTCATTCTCCCATCAGAATATCAAAAGTAAAAGCGATCACTGTCTTTGTAAAATGAAAAGTGACCGGCAACTTTTAAAATATATGTTGAGCTTAATAGAAAAACTGAAACAAGTCAAGGACTTTCGGAAAGATAAAGGAAAAAGACACCCTTTATGGATAGTATTATTAGTAATAATACTGGGAACAATGCTAGGATACTCAGGTTAT
>NZ_JADBRW010000250.1:0-12468 GCF_020247025.1 Microcystis sp. M109S1 | reverse complement strand
GTCAGTCTGTAGAGCGACCATAAGACCAGAACAGAGTAAATCTGTTAAGGCAGGTGCGGAACCCCGCAAGGGAAAGAAGCAGAAACCTAAATCGTGAGGTTTGGGAATCACCGTCCGTTTACGGCGGTGAGGATGTCAATGGCGTAATCGGCCAGAAAATTCAGTTACAGATGAAAATGGCTAAAACTAAATCCGGTTATTAAAAACTGATTATCTATTTCCTCTATTGCCTATTGCATATTGCGTTTTGCCTGTCCTCATAAGTAGCCTATACTCAACGGATTTAGTATAAAACCCCACACCCTTGAAAAGGTAAAGATTTAAAACAAAGTTACCCACAGTCATCGGTTTGTTTGTAAATTTAGATACAGAATTATCAGGGTGATCTGTGTATGTCCTTACTACAATCCCGCACTACTGCCGTTGTTACTTGCCCCCAAGCAAATACATGGGTACAACTAAGAATGCTTCCCTCTCCCTACAGCTTTGATGAAGCGCTACTACTCTGTGAACAGGATCAGGGCCGTTGGGTGGCATGGATTCCCGATTTTGGCGAAATTATCTTGATCGAAGGGCAATTTGAGGGATAAACTAACTCTTGCTAACAATTAAGGCAGATAAACAGCGATCGATCACTTGTTTTAATACTAGAGCCGTCCAATCGATATCGGCGGCGCTGGTGTCCCTTCCCAGGGTTAAGCGAATTCCCGCCAATGCTTCTCGATCGCTGTAGCCCATAGCTTTTAAAATTGGACTAGGGGAAAGTTTGCCACTATGACAGGCGGCTCCAGAACTAATGCCGATTCCTGCTAAATTAAGCTGACGAACTAGCTGTTTTCCCGTGATGTGACTGTCATCGTCCGGACGGACAATAAAGCTGACGTGGTGGGGTAAACGATAGAATCGGTCTCCCGTGGGCAGCAGATAAGGATAATCGGCTAAGAGGTCAAATAATCGATCTCGCAAGGCCATTAAACGCATTTTTTCGCTAATTAAATCTTTTTGGGCTAATTCGGCCGCTAAACCGAAAGATGCGATCGCTGGTACGGCTTGGGTTCCCGATCTCAGACCTTTTTCCTGACCACCGCCCCGCAGTAATGGTAAAATATCGACACCCGCTCTGATGTATAAAGCTCCCGATCCTTGCATTCCATAAATTTTATGGCTAGAAAGAGATAATAAATCTACGGGCAGTTTTCGCACATCAATATCGCATCTTGCCGCCACCTGCACCGCGTCGGTGTGAAAAAGAACTCCCCTCTCTGTGGCAATGCTGCCCAATTCTTCAATCGGTTGTAGGGTTCCCACCTCGCTTTGTCCGTAAATAATGGAAATTAAGACCGTATCGCTTTGAATTGCGGCTTTTAGGTCTAAAGGATCGACCCTACCTTGACGATTGACGGGAAGACGAGTAATTTGCCAACCTTGCTGCTCTAATTGTTTACAGGGTTCAGCGATCGCCGAATGTTCCACACTAGAAATAATAATATGACGGGGGCGGTTATACTGTTGAGCGACCCCGATAATCGCTAAATTATCGGCTTCTGTGCCGCCAGAAGTGAAGATAATCTGGTCTGGATTGGCATTAATTAACCCTGCTACCTGTTCTCTGGCCATTTCGATGACTGTCGCCGTATCCTGTCCCCAAGTGTGTAAACTGGAGGGATTGCCCCAATGATGCTGGAGAATAGTGGCAACCCGCTCGATTACTTGGGGATGAGTGGGGGTAGTGGCGCTATAGTCAAGATAAATTTGCATTATTTTACAATCTGGCCGATAAGAAGCAAGGGCAAGCAGCTATGTTCAGTTTAGCGGCTTAGGTTTAACACTCGATCGATTGTCGGGGCAGTTAAATCTTCCCCTGTCAAAAAACAGAGATGCCGGTTAAAGCATCCCCACAGAGTCGATTTTACCTCTCTTGTGTCAATCTCGGCAGAAGACCAGCAAAAGTCATCCCAAAGACAGAGCAAATATCGTAAACAATCAAAGTCATAAAACCGTTCTAAAAGCCTAGTAAACCCGAAAGATAGTGAGGAACGGGGAAACTTTGAGCCATCTTAAAATGAAATGAAAACAGATAAAACGCTGTAGAATAATTGAAGGTTATTTAAGAGATTTTTTCGGACCTTTCCTGAATCCCGGAGAGCCAGTTTTTGATAAGAGTCTGGGATAGGTGCGACAGAAGGATTAAAAGTATCGTGATCAAGACAAACGATCAAATAGGCACAGATGACTAACTCCCACTATTGACAATATCCCTAAGCATCTAATCAAGGGGAAACATCGATCGATAATAATATGCTTTTGCCCTTGGCAAGTTCCAAAGCATAACAGAGATTGTCTCAAGCTGGTCGCGTCGCTAATACTTGCGGCGATTTTTCAGTCATCGGTAAACATTAACCGGTAATCAGTGAACGGCAAACTCAAATCTGATAACTGAGTCAAAATAGCTAAAAAACCCCCATCGCCCCACCATGCGTTTCCGACAAATTTTTATGCTTTTATGACATGACCAGCAATATTTTGTAACAATCTATACTATCTTTCCCGTTGAAGACTGTAAATTTAAGTTAATTACTTCGGTAATAACCCTGAAATAAAGTGATCTTTCCAGCCCAGATGACTAAAAACCGCCCCTATCTATCGACTCCTCAAAACTGTTATGCTTCCGGAAAAAATCTCTTAGACAAAAACTATTGCTAAATCTCCCTAGATGGACAAGCAAAAGCGATCAAGAGATAAAAATAGTTACAGCCTCCTTACTGAATCAACAGTTACTTTAAAGAAATTTTCTCGGTTATCACCGCGGTCAGTTAGGGGAAGTCATGAGAATTTTTCACCGTTTCATCACCTTTGTTTAGTTTCTAATCACGATTTTTTAGTCCATGAGTAAACTTTCTAGACGTAGATTTATCTTCACTGCCGGGGCAACTGCCGTAGGAACAGCAATTCTCCACGGTTGCGCCACTCCCAATAATACCGCCACCAGTCCCTCCCCCGCCGGCAGTCCTGCCGCTTCCCCCGTTGCGGGTGGAGAAACTCCCGAAGTCACCACCGCTAAACTAGGTTTTATTGCCCTGACTGACTCTGCACCTTTAATTATTGCTAAAGAAAAAGGTTTATTCACTAAACACGGGATGCCCGATGTGCAAGTGATGAAACAAGCTTCTTGGGCGGCGACGCGGGATAATCTCGAACTCGGTTCTGCGGGAAACGGCATCGACGGAGCCCACATCCTCAGCCCCATGCCCTACCTAATGACCACGGGGAAAATCACCAAACAGCCCGTACCGATGTATATTCTGGCGCGTTTGAATACCAACGGCCAGGCGATATCGATCTCCAAATCCCATGCGGATTTAAAACTCGACCTCGACAGTTCTAGACTCAAAGAAACCCTCACCAAAGCGAAATCTGCCGGCAAAGAAATGAAAGCTGCCGTCACCTTTCCGGGGGGCAACCACGACCTGTTCATGCGTTACTGGCTATCTGCGGGCGGCATCGATCCCAATAATGACATCTCCCTCATCGTCGTTCCCCCGCCGCAGATGGTGGCCAATATGAAAGTCGGCACGATGGACGCATTCTGTGTCGGCGAACCGTGGAACGCCCAACTCGTCTCCAAAGGCCTCGGTTACACTGCCCTGATCACCGGAGAATTCTGGAAAGATCACCCGGAAAAAGCCTTCGCCATGCGCGCCGATTGGGTGGAAAAACATCCCCAGGCCGCAAAGGCGATAACGATGGCGATTATCGAAGCACAACAGTGGTGTGATGATCCCGCCAATACCAAAGAGATGTGCGAAATCATCTCGAAACGGGAATGGCTGAAGATCGATCCTCAAGACATCCTCGGCCGCGCTCAGGGCAATATCGACTTCGGCAACGGGCGCAAAGTGGAAAATAGCCCCGTAGCCATGAAATTCTGGCGCGATAACGCTTCCTACCCCTACAAGAGTCATGATACTTGGTTTGTGACTGAAGACATCCGTTGGGGCTATATTCCCGCCGATACGGACATCAAAGCTTTAGTTGATAAAGTTAACCGGGAAGATATCTGGAGAGAAGCCGCTAAAGCCCTCAATGTTCCCGCCGACCAAATTCCCACCTCTACCTCTCGCGGCGTGGAAACTTTCTTTGATGGCGTGAAATTTGATCCCGAAAATCCCCAAGCCTACCTCGATTCCCTCAAGATCAAGAAGATTTAAATCAGTGATCACTAATCAGTAATCAGTAATCAGTAACCCGTCAACAGTTAAAGATGATTTGCTGATAACTGGTAATTAATAACTGATAACTGAAATTCTTGGGGATCAAGCCAAGATCAAAGCTGATCACTGAACCACTGAACCACTGAACCACTGAACCACTCATAACTCCACCACTGATAACTGATAACTGATAACTGATTATGGCTGTTTCTATTTCTCGTCGTTCTCAAGGTCCGAAATGGGTAAAAGACCTGCAAAAAAAATTACCCAAACTAGCAACTTCGGCGATTGCTTTATTAATTTTCCTTGCCATCTGGCAAATACTCTGTTTTAGTCCCGATGCCCCCCTTCCTAGTCCCACCAAAGTGGTTAGCGATACCTGGGAATTAATTATTAATCCCTTTTTCAATAATGGTGGCACGGATGTGGGGTTATTCTGGCAAATTTTCGCTAGTTTACAACGGGTGGCCGTCGGTTTTACCCTAGCGGCTATTGTCGGCATCGCCGTAGGAATTTTAATCGGTAGCAGCGCCCTAGTTTATGATGCGATCGATCCGATTTTCCAAATCCTGCGTACCGTTCCCCCCCTAGCTTGGCTACCCATCTCCCTAGCGGCTTTTCGCAATAACGAACCTAGTGCCATATTTGTAATTTTTATTACAGCAATTTGGCCAATTATTATTAACACGGCCGTGGGAGTACAGCAGGTTCCCCAAGACTATAAAAACGTCTCTAGAGTGCTGAAATTATCCAAAGTTGAATACTTTTTCAATATTCTTTTTCCCGCCACCGTTCCCTACGTTTTCACGGGATTAAGAATCGGTATCGGTTTATCTTGGTTGGCAATTGTAGCGGCGGAAATGCTGATCGGTGGCGTGGGAATTGGCTTCTTTATCTGGGATGCTTGGAATAGTTCCATGATCAGTGAAATTATCCTCGCCCTGATTTATGTGGGTATTGTTGGGTTCTTACTCGATCGCCTCATGGCCTACATCGCTAAATTAGTTGTACCCGAAGAAAATAAATAGGGTTTGCGGCAAAAAATTTTTCGGTGGGGGCAGGGTGTGGGGAGCTTTTTAAGTAAACAGTCAACTAAAAACTCACATCTGATAACTGATAACTGATAACTGATAACTGATAACTGATAACTGATAACTGATAACTGAAAATGTCTGCATTTATTGAAGTCGATCACATTGATAAGGTTTTCCCTCTCCCCGATGGCCGTCAATATATCGCCCTAAAAAATATCGATCTCAGCGTTACTAAAGGGGAATTTATCTCTTTAATCGGTCACTCCGGTTGTGGGAAATCCACCCTCTTAAATATGGTCGCCGGACTCGATCGCCCCACGGTGGGGGGGGTGATTTTAGAGGGAAGAGAAATTAAAGACCCCGGTCCCGATCGCATGGTGGTCTTCCAGAATTATTCTCTGCTGCCTTGGTTAACCGTCCGGGAAAATATCGCCCTAGGAGTTAACCGTGTGCTGCGTCATCTGCCGGCCGCTGAACGCAAAAGTGTCATCGAACATAGTATCGATATGGTACACCTGCGCCATGCTGCCAACAAACGACCGGGAGAATTATCGGGAGGCATGAAACAACGGGTAGCGATCGCCCGCGCTTTAGCCCTACGGCCAAAAGTCCTGCTACTCGATGAACCCTTTGGGGCGCTGGATGCGTTAACCAGAGGCAATTTACAGGAACGTTTGATGGAAATCGTCGAGGAAAGTCACGTTACCTGTATCATGGTCACGCACGATGTGGATGAGGCCCTATTACTATCCGATCGAGTGGTGATGTTAACCACCGGTCCAGAGGCCCATATCGGTCAGATTCTCGATGTTCCCATTCCCAGACCCCGGCATCGTTTGGAAGTGGTTAACCATCCCAGTTACTACTCCCTCCGTAACGAGATCGTTTATTTCCTCAACCAACAGAAGCGATCGAAGAAAGTCGGTCGACCAACCGGGCCGGTGACGGTTATAGCCAAGGCTCCTGGACTGAAAACCAATCCCACCATCGGTTTTATCCCCCTCACCGATTGCGCCCCGATTATTATCGCCCAAGAGAAAGGTTTCTTCGCCGAGGAAGGATTAGAGGGTGTTGTCCTGCAAAGGGAACCCAACTGGAAAGCGATCGCCCAAGGGGTAGCTACCGGTCGTCTCGATGCGGCCCAGATGGTGGCGGGAATGCCCCTCAGCATGACCATTGGGGCCGGCAATAAGCCCTCTGTCCCCGTGATTAGCGCTTTGGTACTCAGTCGCAACGGTAACGCCATCACCCTCAGCAATAAATACAGGGAATTGGGGGTAGAAAAACTGGGCGACTTAAAGGATGCCATCCTGCAAAGTCCCGACCAAATCGCCACTTTCGGCATGGTTCACCCCGCCTCCATGCACAATCTGCTGTTACGCTACTGGTTAGCTAGTGGCGACATCGATCCCGATAGTGATGTGAATTTAACCGTAATTCCGCCGCCTCAGATGGTTTCCCTGCTAAAAGCAGGTAAGATCGACGGTTATTGTGTGGGGGAACCCTGGAACTCCTACGCCGTTCAGGAAAAATTAGGCTACGTTATCGCCACCGATCTTGATATTTGGCCCGGACACCAGGAAAAAGTCCTCGGGGTCAAGGAAACTTGGGCGGCGAAACATCCCGAAACCCATATCGCCATGGTCAAAGCTTTAATTAAAGCCTGTGAATACTGCGATGATCAGCGTAATCGAGAAGATATCGTTAATATTCTCAGTCAGCCCCAGTATGTGGGCGTGGATAGGGCAATTATCCGCCCCGGTTTCCTCGACGGTTACGATCGCGGTTTAGGAACTGCCCCCGAGGCCCTATTCCGATTTAACCAGTTTTACGTCGATCAAGCTAACTGTCCAGGCCGGAGTGAGGCCCTATGGACCCTAACTCAGCTTGCCCGTTGGGGTTACGCGCCTTTCCCCCGCAACTGGGTGGAAGTGATTGAACGCGTCCGTCGTCCCGATCTGTTTGGCGAAGCTTGCCGGTCTCTGGGCCTTCCCGATTTGGAACCCGATCGCCACAGTTTCGCCCTCTTTGATCATCTTATTTTCAATCCCGACGATCCGATCGGCTATCTGGAACGTTTCTCAATCCGTCGCGATTATCGCGTCTCGGAAGTTCTCCTCGATGATCCTGTCGCTAATTAATGGTTGTGGTGGGCAAAGCCCACCTTAGAATAAATCTAGGACGAATTATGCAAACTTTTACCGATAAGACCGTGAATTCCAGCACCACTACCCAGCCTTTTTTATTAGTTAGTAATGTTGCCAAAGAATACCCCTCCCCCGAAGGGGTTTACACTGTTTTAGACGGTGTGGAGCTGCAAGTTAATGAGGGGGAATTTGTCTGCATTATCGGTCACTCCGGCTGCGGTAAATCGACCCTTTTAAATATGGTGGCGGGGTTTTCTTCTCCTAGTCGTGGGCAAGTGCTGCTACAGGACAAAGAGGTTAAGGAACCAGGACCAGACCGGATGATGGTATTCCAAAATTATTCGCTTTTGCCCTGGAAAACTGCCTTTGAGAACGTTTATATCGGGGTTAATTCGGTTTATCCCCAAAAAACTCAGGCTGAGAAGGTGAAGATCGTCGAAGAAAATCTATCCTTAGTGGGATTGACAGAAGCAGCCCAGAAAAAACCCCCCCAGTTATCGGGAGGCATGAAACAACGGGTTGCGATCGCCCGCGCCCTGGCCATTCGTCCCCAAGTCCTCATCCTCGATGAACCCTTTGGGGCCTTAGATGCGATCACCAAAGAGGAATTACAGGAAGAATTGCTGAAAATCTGGCAAGAACACCAGTTAACCGTGTTGATGATTACCCACGATATCGATGAGGCTTTGTTCTTGTGCGATCGCTTGGTGATGATGACCAACGGCCCGAGCGCTAAAATCGGTGAGGTGTTAAAGATGCCTTTTGCTCGTCCCCGGGTTCGTTCCCAAATCACCGAAGATCCCCGTTACTACGAACTCCGCAATGAAGCCCTCGATTTCCTCTACAATCGTTTTGCCCATTCGGAGGATCCCAACGAGGATGCCCCCGAAGAACCCCGCACAGAAAATCTCGTGGGTAAAATTGTTACTACTATTGGTGGCATAGCCTTACTCGCTTTTGTCGGTTTTAGTCTAATACAAATGTTCACTAGCAAGACTCCCAATACTACTAATCCCCCTACCATCGAGGCCCCCAAATAAGTAACAGTTATCAGTTATCAGTTATCAGTTATCAGTTATCAGTTATCAGTTATCAGATTTGAGTTTTAAGTGATACTAAATCCGCTGAGTATAGGCTACATATCAGGACAGGCAAAAGGCAGAAGGCAATAGGGAGAATGAATAATCAGTCTTTAATAACCGGATTTAGTATGACAGTATTAAATAGAAGTTTCCTACTGTCTTTTCACTGATTACTGATTACTGTTTACTGATCACTCTTAATTCCCCGAATATTTTCCGATTAATCTCTGGAGAGTTCATCAATGATTAAGATGTTCAAAGACCGATTTATCACCGATATCGTTGGGGAGAGGTTGGCTTAACTTTCTCAGAGCAAAGATAACGAATAAAGTCGCCCAGAGAATTAATAGCACCTTTTCCCAATTTAAGGGCAATATTCCCAAAAGATGACCGAGTAAAAGGGTGGGAACTAGAGGGGTTAAAAACTTGGTTTCTAGACGATTAAAGCAAAAAGCTTCTTTGAAATAAATCCCCGTGAGACTAGCAAAAATAAAGCCGACACCGAATAAACTCACCGGATGGTTATAGACAAATTCTAGGGGAGAAAGGTGAGAATAGAGGCTGAAAATTAGGGAAGTAATCACCCCGATTAGCCAAAAAACTTGCAGGAGACGATGGAGGGGAATTAAATAAATATGGATAGTCAATAAACTGATGCCTAACCCCAGACAAAAACCAATGTATAAAAGGTTAGTCAGGGGCAATAATTGCGGTCGGGTGAGAACTATAATTGTAGCGACAGCGAAACTAAAAGCCGCTAAATTTAACCCCAGACGGTAGAGACGCACGCCTAGGCGATCGCTATCCGTAATCGTAAACTCTCCGAATTGACCTTGATAAACTCGATCGACAGCAGGGGAAGTCATAATGCTCTAAAGAAAAAGGGAAGCTTAGAAAAGATCGACTACAAATCATCTTAATCTTGAATTATGCCAGTAGCCTCACTTCTCCCTCCTCTCGGCTGACTAATTGCGAGTTAGGATCAAGGTTACATTTCCTTTAGATTTTTAAGCCATGTCGTTGAACCAAGAATCCCTCGCTTTTAGCGGTGGGAGTGTCAAGAACTCAACTAGCGAAATTTTGGTCGTGGGCGGTGGTATCATCGGATTAGCGATCGCCGTCGATTTGCAATTGCGCGGGGCAAAAGTTACCCTCCTAGTTCGAGATATAGCTCAGGCCGCTAGTCGTGCGGCTGCGGGAATGTTGGCCCCCCATGCGGAGGGGATTCCCCCGGGTCCCTTTCTCGATCTTTGTCTGCAATCGCGCTGGCTATATCCAGAATGGAGCCGCAAAATCGAGGATTTAACGGGTATAAACAGCGGTTACTATCCCTGTGGTATTCTTGCTCCTGTTTACGAGCAAAATCAGCCTATTACTACCGAGGAAGTTAATAAAATTTGGTTAGACAGCAATGCAGTTCACCTCTACCAACCCGGACTAGGTAAAGATGTGATCGGTGGTTGGTGGTATCCCGACGATGGACAAGTGGACAACCGGCAGCTAGTGACTGCCCTGCAACAAGCGGCCGAAAATTTAGGGGTAGAAATTCGCCAAGGCATAGAAGTCCACGCCATACAGCAAAAGCAGGGAAAAGTCAAGAGTATTTATACCTCAATTGGGGAATTAGAAGCAAAAATTTACATTTTAGCGGCGGGATCCTGGGCCAGTCAACTATTACCCCTCCCTATCCATCCCGTCAAAGGTCAAATGGCCGCAGTAAAAATGCCCCCTAACCAGACCTTAGCTAGGGTTTTATTCGGTCCGCAAACCTATCTGGTTCCCCGTCGCAATGGTCGTTTAATTATCGGTGCCACATCCGAAAAAGTCGCCTGGCAAACGGGTAATACACCCCAAGGACTGCAAACCCTTTTTGAACGCGCTACCCGTCTCTATCCCCCTTTAGCTGACTGGGAAATCGAGGAAATGTGGTGGGGATTCCGTCCGGGTACACCGGATGAATTGCCCATTTTAGGCCGTAGTAGCTGTGATAACCTGATTTTAGCCACCGGTCACTATCGTAACGGCATTTTACTCGCTCCTGTCACTGCTTCCTTGATTGCTGACCTAGTAATTAATGACAAAGTTAATCCCATTTTGACCCATTTTAGTTGCGATCGCTTTAATCAACCATCACCCGTTACTATTTCACCTATGTCCTTAACTATTATTGAGAATAAACCCCAAGCGCTTTTATCGCCCCAGAATGATCGCCTCACCATTGCCGGGAAAACCTTTCACTCCCGCTTGATGACTGGGACTGGCAAATATGCCAATCTGACCACTATGCAGGAAAGTATTACTGCCAGCGAATGTCAGATTGTCACCGTTGCCGTTAGACGAGTACAAACGAACGCACCTGGTCATGAGGGATTAGCAGAGGCGATCGATTGGTCGAAAATCTGGATGTTACCCAACACTGCTGGTTGTCAAACGGCCGAAGAAGCGATTCGGGTGGCCCGTTTAGGGCGAGAAATGGCCAAATTATTGGGACAGGAAGACAATAACTTTATTAAACTCGAAGTTATTCCGGATCCTAAATATTTATTACCCGATCCGATCGGAACTTTGCAAGCGGCGGAACAATTAGTTAAAGAAGGTTTTGCCGTACTGCCCTATATTAACGCCGATCCTCTCTTGGCCAAACGTTTAGAGGAGGCTGGCTGCGCCACGGTTATGCCCCTAGGATCGCCGATCGGGTCGGGACAGGGGCTGAAAAATGAGGCAAATATCGCAATTATCATCGAATCGGCCAAAATTCCCGTGGTAGTAGATGCCGGGATCGGTACACCCTCAGAAGCAGCCCGGGCCATGGAAATGGGGGCCGATGCTTTATTAATTAACAGTGCGATCGCTATGGCGGTCAATCCGGCTATGATGGCGCAAGCCATGGGAATGGCGGCAAAAGCGGGACGTTTAGCCTATTTAGCGGGAAGAATGCCGATTAAGTCCTATGCTAGTCCTAGTTCCCCTCTGACGGGAACGATCGCCTAACCCAGTGATCTTAAGCCCGGAATTGGCTGTTTTCAGCTATTAGAGCCAGCAAAAATCCCTATGACTACAGACAATCAAACTGAGTATGTTGCCGCTTTAACTGATTTACACCGTGGACTTGACCGTAAAGGGCCAGGGGACTCTGACTTCTCCCTAAAAATTTTGAGCAATCTCTCTATTTTGCCCCTCAAGCGGCGAATTGCCGATCTAGGATGTGGAAGTGGTGCTAGTGCTTTACTGCTGGCACAATACTACCAAAGCCCTGTCATGGCAGTGGATTCCTCGTCGGTTTTTATCGACGAACTCAAAACCCGAGCAAAACAGCTTGGTCTTGAGCATTTAATCATTCCAATTCATGGTGACATGGCTAAACTTGATTGGTCAGTGGGTTCAGTTGATCTGCTTTGGTCTGAGGGGGCTGCTTATAATCTTGGGTTTGAGCAGGCCCTTAAAATCTGGCGACCTCTTCTTTCTAACAACGCTATTGCCGTCATCTCGGAGATGAGTTGGTTTACTGATGATCTGCCAGAGCCTGCTGTGGCCTATTGGCAAAACGCCTATCCTATGATGGGTAATGAGTTTGAGAATATCGTTCGGGCTAATAGGTCTGGTTTTAAGGTACTTTCTACCCATCGGCTGCCAAGTCAAGTTTGGTGGCTAAATTATTATGAACCTCTCCGTGAACGAATCGAGCAGCTGGAAATCAGCCCAAGTAGCCAATCGGTTATTCGTGAAACTGAAGAAGAGATGAAACTTTTTGAGAAATTCAGCAACTTCTATGGTTATACCTTCTATGTTCTGCAAGCGGTCTAGAAAAAAAGCCGTCCAATTTTTGACATCCTCGCCGCCGTAAAACGGACGGCGATTCCCAAACCTCACGATTTAGGTTTCTGCTTCTTTCCCTTGCGGGGTTCCGCACCTGCCTTAACAGAGTAAATCTGTTCTGGTCTTATGGTCGCTCTACAGACTGACACCGCAAGTCCTGCGGCCAAAATGTTTTTAC
>NZ_JADBRW010000025.1:0-13450 GCF_020247025.1 Microcystis sp. M109S1 | reverse complement strand
GGGGTTGGGGGTTGGGGGTTGGGGGTTGGGGTGTGGGGTGTGGGGTTTTACCCATTTTCAGGTGGTCAATTACCTAATTTTCAGGGAAAAAGTCCCTGAATTTTCCCCCCAATCACTCCAAGGGTCGGCACTTTTTGAGGTCAAAAAAGTCTAAAAACCTTGTTGGATAAGGTTTTTAGATTTATTCAGCAAACCCTAACTACTATCCACTATCCACTGATAACTGACTACTGATTACTGATAACTGAAAAAGTTCCCCACTCCCTTAACCTTTCTCGCACCCTGTCAATGGGAATTGCGAAACCGCAGCCCAATTTAACGGCATTTTCTAGGGGTTTAGGAGTAGAGGGATTGGCACAAAATAAACTCGCTTGGGAAATCACTCCCACCACTTGATTTTTATCGTTTAAAACTGGACTTCCCGACTGTCCAGAAACGACAAACATGGATAAACTTAAGGATTTTTCGTCATTATCATTAACAGTGCCTTTGCTGACAGTCCAATCTTTTTGATTAAAAGGATTACCGATCGAGATTACTGATTGATTAGCGGCAATTGGTAGGGGTGCTAAAGCTAAAGGTTTTAAATCTGGGGGGGGATTTTTTACCTCTAATACTGCTAAATCGAGCCAGTCGTTAGGGGGGGTAGTGTGGAGAATTTTAGCTTTTGAACGCTTGGGAATTTTTCCCTTGGGTGGTTGGCTATAATACTCGACAAAAATGCGCGCCCCTGCATCGATTTCTTGACGGTAATTCGTAACCACATGGCGGTTAGTCACGATCCAAGCTGTGTCTTGATCTCGTTTTAATAACCAACCAGTGCCGATACCATTGTTATTTTTGCCACGAATGACAATTTTAACAATTGAGCGTTTTAAATTCACCAGAGGATCACTCTTAACACTGGGAATTATCTCTGGCATTTTTAATAATTCGGGATGATCATGAATTAATCGCCCCCGTTGGATTTCCTGTAAAATAAATCTAACTTCTGATAAATTGGGATCAATTTCTACGGCCTGCCGACACCAATTTAGACCCTCATCGATCTGACCGCTATTGATATAGGTATAACAGAGATTTTCGTAAATCTCGGCATTTTTGGGGCTAATTTGGCGCGCCTGTTGAAAAACTGCCATCGCTTCCCCTAGTTTTCCCTGTTCCGCTAAAGCTTTCCCTAAATAATTATAAATATCCCCATCTTTAGGGGCGTAAATTAAAGCCTGTCGATATATTTGCTCTGCTTGCTCCCATTTTCCCTGTTTTGCTAGGGTTTCTCCTAATTTTTTGTAGGTTTCACCCTGACTAGGTATCAATTCTAGAGCTTGCTGATAGGCATAACTGGCCTCTTGCCAGAGTTGCTGTTCACTATAGGCCTTTCCCAGATAAAAATAGGCTTTTCCCTGACTAGGATCGAGAAAAACCGCTGCTTGCAGAGCTTTCGCCGCCTCATCCCAACGTTGTAAACTATAGAGGGCTTTTCCTAGCTGAAATTGCGCTTTAAAAGTTGGTTTAATGATAATTGCTTTTTGGTAAGCCTCGATCGCCTCTGACCATTTTTCCTCTTGCGCGAAGATATCTCCCAAAGCCACTAAATAATTACTTTGGGAGGGTTCCATCGGTGGTTTATCATTAACGATAAAGGCATGATTATAGGCTTTTAAGGCTTCAGAATAACGTTTTTGACTTTGCAAGACCTGAGCGATTTTTATATGGGCTTGGCCCGAATTTTCGTCAAAAGATAAAACTGTTCGGTAAGCAGACAGAGCCGATTCCTTCTCCCCCGCGGCCAAAAGTTGATCGCCTTGCCAGAGATAAGCCAAGGCAATAAGATAAAAAATAGCAAAGGGAGCGGCGGCCATGAAGGCAATAATTACAAATATTTGCCAGGATTTGCCAGAATAGCGGCGACCGATTTTAAGATCTTTTCTTTTCATTTCTTGCTTAGGATAGACAACAGGCCAGAGGTGGTTCGATAATCGACCTAGACCAATTTAGATGCGCGGGCCGCTTACACATATTTTTGCTTTTCCTGTTGCCCTTTCCGCAGTTTTGCTGCTCCTTCTTTCTGGGGTATGAAGGTAATTTTGTCCAACTACTTACCGATTACTGCTGCGAGCGCTGGGTAGGATTAACATAGCATCACCGAAGGAATAGAAACGGAAACGCTCTTGGATAGCTTCTTGATACAATGCCAGTAGTCTTTCCCGTCCGATTAAGGCACTGACTAACATCATCAAACTGGACTTGGGTAGGTGAAAATTAGTGATCATGCCGTCGATAACCCGCCATTGATAACCCGGATAGACAAATAAATTCGTTTTTCCCTGAAAAGCGGTTAATTTCTCGCTCTTACTTTCTTTAATTGCCGCTTCCAAGGCGCGAGCTACCGTGGTTCCCACGGCGATAACCCGGCCACCTCTAGCCTTTGTTTGGGCGATTTTTTCGGCAGTTTCGGCGGAAATCTGCAAAAATTCTTGGTGCATTAGGTGTTCTGTAATATTTTCCACTTCCACGGGACGAAAGGTTCCCACTCCCACATGAAGGGTGACATAGGCGGTATCTATACCCTTCTGAGCGAGCTTATGGAATAATTCGGGAGTAAAATGTAATCCTGCCGTGGGAGCGGCCACAGAACCCTGTTTATCGGCGTAAACTGTTTGATAACGGTCTTCTTCCGCCTCTGATTCGGTGACGTAGGGGGGGAAAGGAATATGACCGTACTCCTCCAACATATCCCAAAAACTGCGCTGGGGATGACGTTGAAATTCCAGCAGACGACCACCGGTGTTCAGATCTCGATCGATTACTTTCGCTAACCATAATTTTTCTTGGTCTTCCGTCGGCCCTGTTTTCGGATAAAAAAGGACTTCTGAACCGACTTTAAAGCGTTTTCCCGGTTTCACCAGAGATAACCAACGATGGTCATCTTGTTCTTCTAATAGTAATATTTCTATGGGTGCGCCTGTGGTTTTACGTCCAAATAAACGGGCCGGAATCACGCGGGTATCGTTGAAAACCAGCAAATCCCCCGACTCTAACCAAGTGGGTAAATCCCGAAAAATAGCTAAATTATGACTATTGGGAGAATCTACCACCAAAAGACGGGAACTATCCCGGGTTTCGGCGGGATTTTGGGCAATTAACTCCGGAGGAAGGTGATAATCGTAGCTGGAGAGTAATTGGTCAGGGATCATCGTCATTATCATCATAAAAATCTTCGCAAAAGTTGGGTAATCCTACCCAGGCGAACTTCACTAAATCGGGGATTTCTCCCCTTGGTACCGAGAACGGTTTATCGTCAGACTTAGAGATATAACACTAATCGTGACTATTAGCCAATAGCCCGGCGGCCACTATGGACTATCTCTATTTTCTTGCTAATGCTAGTTTAACGCTACGAGTCACCGAATACCTGCGATCGATGACTCATCTGCCTTCCTCCGTCATGACGGTTATCCATCAGATTAACGGTTGGGTGGTCAAGGTAAAGTTTAATCAAATGCTGACTCCTTGCCAACACGGTGATTTTCGCGCCTACATGAATGAGTTAGGGATTACCTATCAACCGGAAATGCGTCTCCAGATGGTTTTTTGGAGTTTGGAAACGGGACAATCTCCTATTGATGTCATGCGTCGTTATCAAGTGGCGATCGTGTCCCATGGTACCCCGGATCAGCAAGATATAGAGGCTTTTCGGCAACAATTTACTAAGGGTTTAGGATACTGTCCTGAAACTCTAGCCTAGGGTTTATTTTCTCTCGGGATGCTCTTCGAGGGCAACTACAGGACTTAAATCGTTGATGTGATCAATTAACTGATACAAGCGTCCGTAACTCTTGCCGTTGAAGTAAAAAACTAGACGAGGTAAATGGTGGGTGGAATCCCGATTCTCTCGTTCTAGAATTTGACTAGGTGCGATTTTCCCTTTAACTAGGATATCGCCGAAGTTTTGGTTAATTTGTTCGATCTGTTCCCCGCTTAGTTCGTGATTAAGACGAATAACAAAGGATTCTCCCACAAAACGGCTGGAGTGATACACCCGATAGAAGTGGCGAATCCTTTGACAAGCGTAGTCTAGATCGTTGGTAATTGTATAAAAATTCCGATCTTCGGCGGATATCAGTCCTCTTTTTTGCAGATTTTCACTAATTTGTTCTTGCCAAGTTTGCCAGTAATCCCCATCAGGCTCATCAATTAATACTAGGGGTGCAGGTCCGTATTTACCCGTTTGACAGAGAGTAAGCGTTTCAAAGGCCTCATCTTGCGTACCGAAACCACCGGGGAATAAAGCTACTGCGTCACTTTCCCGCAGAAAAAATAGTTTTCTGGTAAAGAAATATTTAAAATCGATTAATTTGGCATCATTTATGATATAGGGATTAGCCCCCTGTTCAAAGGGTAGCTGAATATTTAATCCGAAGGAATTTTCCCGTCCAGCGCCTTCATTCCCCGCTTGCATGATACCACCCCCGGCACCGGTTAACACCATAAAACCGTATTGACTGATACAGCGCGCGAAGTCCACTGCGAGACGGTATTCACTGCTGTCGGGTTTGATGCGTGCCGAGCCAAAAATGGTCAGTTTACGAATATGACGGTAGGGGTAAAATACCTGAAATCCCTTTTCTAGATCTTCGATCGCGTAGGTTAAAATTTTCCAATCCAGGCGATCGATTTCCTCCTCGGCAATTCTGACTATTGCTTCCAGAGATCTTTGAATCCATTTACCATCTTTCAAGTGGGGTAAATGTTGCACCAATTTCAGCAAGTCTTCGCTTAATTCAGAATAGGAGTTGTCCATTTATCAGTTATCAGTTATCCGTTATCAGTTATCAGCTTTTTGTTTTGCCGTTAATCAGCGATTTTTCTGGTGAATATCACTACTATCTAGCCTGAGGGCTTATGGCTTCAAAACTGTTCAGGATTATTTATTGCTTGATTAACTTGGGTGATTTGGGTTTGAAAATATTGTTCACGATAACGGATAGCTTGGGCTAATTCCGCACCTTTTTGGAAAGCGAGTAAAGCTTGGGGATAATTTTTTCTCTCTAGATAAATTTGACCGATTTGATCGTAGGTATTCATTAAACCGTAGTAATTATAACCCAATTCATGGACTTTAATTAATTCTTGATATATTTGTAAAGCATAATCTACCTGTTGATAACTTTTATAGAGTTCGGCCAACTTATTTAAAGCTTCTCCTGCGATGCCGTACTGTTGTAAAGCAAAAGCGAGAGAATAGGCTTCTTGAAAGTTTTGGCTGGCTTTATTTGCATCTTTTAAAGCTTGGTAATCTAACCCAATTTGAATTTTTAGAGCGGGAATTAACTGTATTTGCTGATTTCTGATCTGGGTTTCAGCTATTTCTTCTTTAATTTTTACGGCGTTAGCTGGTTGCAGAGATTCTCGATAAATTTCTGCTAGTCTTTGCAAATAAATTCCTTGAGTCAAAGAATTATTCTGCGTCTTAGAAATAGTTAATAATTCCTCATAGACTGGGGCGGCTTTTTGATAATCAAAACGGGATAAATGAATTTGACCAAGTTTATTTAAAGTTGCTTCTACTGCCACATTATCCCCAGATTTTCTGGCATTAGCTATGATTTTATCATAGATAATTATCGCCTCATTAAAAGCTCGTACCTGTTCATAGGATGTACCTAGTAATGCTAATAATTCCCCATCTATTGTCTGGTTAGTTTCCGCAGTTTGTTGCACAGCTTTTAAACGATTAGTAATTAATTTAACATCCTCGGTTCGATCTCGATTCCAAGCTGCTAACCCCACTTTTCCCAAAGATTTTACTTCTTCTTTTGCTCCTAAATAACGATTTAATTTAATAACTTCATACCAGATGGGAAAAGCTTCCTCATTTAATCCCGCATCGTATTTAGCTTGAGCTTCAGCATCGCGTCGATCGATGTATAATAGCAGTTGACGACGCTCCAAGGGAGTTAAAGGGCGATCGATTCCGGGTAATAAAGGACTTTTTAGGGGAGTTTCGAGGGGATTGGGTGCAGGGGTTTCTGTTTGTGCTAGGAGAGGAAGGGAAGTACCGATCAAACAGAGCCATAAACTGAGAGAAAAACGTAGCATAATAGATTGATAGGAGCGTAGTAGAGGATGATATTTTGTGATCGATCGATTCTATAAGAGACTGACTGCCGAAAATTTGCGTTTCCCAATTTTGGGTTTAATTGCTAGTTTGATTGTAACCTTTAGTCTGGCTGCCTGTGGTGTCTCCCCGCAAGTTTTAGCAGAACAACGAATGTTTCTACCGCTCTCGGTCGAGTTTTTGGGAGAATATCAATTACCACAAGCGGATTATCAAGACACAAGGGTGGGGGGATTATCGGCAATTACCTATGATCGTGCCAATAACCGCTTTTATCTCCTCAGTGATGATCGTTCTCAGAAAGCTCCGGCCCGCTTTTATACGGCTAGTTTGCAGATAAATGGTGAAAAAATCGAAAAAGTGAATTTAGAGGCAGTCACGTTCCTAAAAGATGGCAAGGGAGAAACGTTTAAAAAGGGATCGATCGACCCGGAAGGTATCGCTTTTTCGCCCCGACAAACTTTGTTTATTTCCAGTGAAGGTGCGGTTAAACAGGGAATTGCTCCTTTTATTGCTGAATTTGATTTGCAGGGACAATTAAAGGAGTCTTTGTTAATTCCTAATCGCTTTTTACCAGATGATAGCAATCAAAAAGGAATACAGGATAATTTAGGGTTTGAATCCTTAACTTTAGGGATTACCAGCACTCTCAAAGACGATCCTTTTCGTTTGTTTACTGCCACAGAAAGCGCGTTAATTCAAGATAGTCCCACGGGAAAAAGAGCAGAAAATCTTAGAGTGCGACTTCTTCATTATGTTATTGATCCGATTGGTGCGCCTGTGTTAGTATCAGAACAATTGTATGTGTTAGATGAGCCACCCAGTGGTGCGAGATACTACGGTTTAACGGAATTATTAGCTTTAGAAAAAGAGGGTTATTTTCTCAGTTTAGAGCGAACTTTTGGTTTAGAAGGTTTTGGAGCGAAACTATTTCAGGTAGTTAATGGGAGTGCCACTGATACCTCGAAAATTGCTCGGATACCGGGAGAATTAGAAGCTTTACAGGTGCAACCCTTGCGGAAAAAATTATTACTAGATTTAGGGACTTTGGGGATTGATTTAGATAATTTGGAAGCAATGACCCTCGGTCCAAGATTAGCTGATGGCAGTCGCTCTTTGATTTTAGTCAGTGATGATAATTTTAATCCGAATCAGGTCAATCAGTTTTTACTATTTCGACTCAAGGAAAAATAAACAAGAGATGGTTAATTGCCTCACCTATCCCCTTCTGGGAGAAGGATTGGGGTGAGGGTAGGCCGATTAATAATCACTTTTTTCGATATCTTTGCGAATATCATTCAGGTCAATATAGCGATCGGTGGCATTTCGCAATTCCCTAGCGATCATCCCTTCCGTAGAAACTACGGTAATATGAGTATTTTTAGAGCGCAATAGTTCGATCGCTCGTTCAAAATCGCCATCACCGCTAAATAAAATCACTCGATCGTATTGATCGACGGTATTAAACATATCGACGACAATTTCGATATCTAAATTAGCTTTCTGGGAAAAACGACCGGAACTATCATCATAATATTCTTTCAAAATTTTTGTTCTCACCGTATAACCCAAACTAATTAAAGCATCGCGAAAACCTCTTTGATCTTGGGAATCTTTTAACCCCGTGTACCAAAAGGCATTAATTAACATAATATTCGGGTCGTTGGTGAAGTAATTTAACACCTTACGCGGGTCAAAAAACCAACCATTTTTTTGTTGAGCATAAAACATATTATTGCCATCCACAAAAATCGAAAGGCGATCTTTCGGACGGCCGCCACCATTACAATGACAAAGACCGGCTTCTGTCATACAAAATACATACCTAATTTTTTATAGAGTTTAACTATAAAATTACCTTTGAGTAATTTTACGGGGGAAAACGACTATTCTTTGAGGAATAGCGGTGATTTGAGAGCAAAAAGATAGCAACTAAAATAAAAATTAGCTTTTTTGTCTAAGTAGGGAGGCACAATTATTTGTAGGATGGGTTAGCGCACTTCGTAACCCATGCGGGCGTTGGGTTTCATGCTTCAACCCAACCTACGTTCATCTTATATTTAATTCCACCCACCCACTTAGGAGACAAACTAGATAATAGTTTCGGAATAATTAAAAGTGATAATAGAGAGATTGTACAGTAATTAGGTCATTTTGATAATCTTTCTTGATAGATGGGTATCAACAAGGCTGGTTAGATCAGGTAGGAACACCAATCACTCCAACCTCCAGAATATAGCTTAACATTGTCGTATCCGGCTAGGGTAAGGGAAAGGATATTGACACAGGCTGTCACTCCCGAACCACAGTAGAGGATAATTTCTCGATCGCTTTGCCGCTCTTGCCAACGTTGTTTTTGCCGGGCCGGGGGTTGAGAAAAACCCTGACTATCGGTGACTTCTAACCAGGGATAATTAAGCGCCCCCTCGATGTGGCCGGCGATCGGATCGATCGGTTCCCTTTCACCCCGATAGCGATCGCTTTCCCTGGCATCAATTAACACCACTCCCGCTTGCTCTTTTTGCTTTTTTACCTCCTCGATCGTGACTACCCAATCCTGTTGAACTTGGGGGAAAAAAGCGCCGGTTTTCGGCACAGGTATCTGATTGGAGACGGGATAACCGGCATTTAACCAATTTTGCCAACCACCATCGAGAATGCTGACTCGTTCATGGCCGAGATAACGTAATAACCACCAGAGACGACTGGCAAAGGCAAAACGGGAGGCATCGTAGGCGATGACATGAGTTTGGCCGGAAATCACCCCTAAAGAGCTTAATTTAGCGGCTATCGTCTGCGGATTCGGTAAAGGATGACGGCCGCCATGACGGGCAACGGGAGCCGATAAATCGCGATCGAGGTGTAAATAGAAGGAATTTTCAATATGATTGGCTAAATACTCTTGATAACCGAGATCGGGATCGTTTAATTGAAAACGACAGTCAATAACCATCAGATCGGGGCGATCGAGATTAGTCACTAACCAACTAGGAGAAACGAGGGGCGCGATCGGATTCATGGCGGGAAAATTGTTTAATAATTAACAGACAGTTGCGCTGATCTTCGCTGCGAGTATAACTGAGTTGATCGGCGATTTTTTGGAGGATCGGCAGTCCTTGCCCATGACCAGAGAAACTATAGTCATGATAGGCGTTTTTCTCGATAAAGTCCTCTAAATCGAAGGCGGAACCCCGATCCCAGATGCGAATTTCCATCTGGGATCGGGTAATCTCGATCTCGATCTCGATCGGGATTTCGGGAGGTAGGTGTCGGTGAGCGTGACGGACTGCATTGGTAAAACCTTCGGCAAGAGCAAGCTGACAGTGGAGCCAGTCTTTTTGGGGAATGCCCGCCAGTTTAAATTGCTCAAAATATTTTAAAACGCTATCTAAGGACTTGAGATCGCTATCTACCTGAAAAGAAATCTTCACCCCCGGCTTACCTCTCCAATGCCTTACGCTAGAAGTTATACCATTTTTCCCAAACTATGACTGATGTGTTAGCTCGATTCTGGATTTAATCCCTTGTTGAGGGACAAGCAAAGTCATCTGTCAGGGAGTCGGGGGTAGGCAGTAAGATTGAGATAGTCGAGTCACAAAAAAGATGGTACGAATTCTAGTAATTGATGATGATGGAGTAATTCAAACGTTTTTGAGCCGCGCTTTGCAGAAGGAATACGAGGTTTTTATTGCCAGTGATGGGGAAGAAGGATTAAAGCAAGCGGGGCAACTAAAACCAGCGATGATTATTTGTGATTGGATGATGCCGGGGATCGATGGGTTGGAAGTTTGCCGGCAAATTAAGCTCAATCCCCAACTGTCAACCACTTTTTTTATCCTCTTAACTTCTTTGGGATCGGTGGAGGATCGGGTGAAGGGATTGGATGCGGGGGCCGATGATTTTTTATGTAAACCGATCGAGATTAATGAGTTAAGAGCGCGCGTGCGGGCGGGAATTCGTTTGCATCAATTAAGTCATGATCTGCAAGCGCAAAAACAATTACTAGAAATGGAGTTAGCGGAAGCGGCGGAATATGTGCGATCGCTATTGCCAGAACCTTTCATTTCTCCAAAACTTGCTATCGATTTTCGCTTCCTTCCTTCTCGTCGATTGGGGGGGGATGGATTTGATTATTATTGGTTAGATAATGACCATTTGATGTTATATCTTTTAGATGTGGCTGGCCATGGTTTGCGAGCGGCTTTACCTTCCCTTTCGGTGATTAATTTACTCCGTTCCCGTGGTTTAACTCAGGTGAATTACTATCAACCTAATCAGGTTTTACATGGGTTAAATCAAGTTTATCAAATCAGCCCTAAGAATGATAAATATTTTACTATCTGGTACGGAATTTATGATCGCAAACAACAACAGTTAACCTATGCCAGTGCCGGTCATCCCCCGGCAGTTCTCCTGACTCAAAAACCTTTTGGCCAGATGATTGAAACCAGACTGAAAGCCCCCGGTTTTCCCATCGGAATGTTTCCAGAAGCAGAATATATCAATCAGGTTCAATCCCTGAATTTCTCCAGTAGCCTTTATCTTTTTAGCGATGGAATTTACGAGATCGATTGTTCTGATGGTAGGATGTGGGGACTAGAGAACTTTCTTCAATCTTTGCAAAATTATCACTGTAATTCCGCCAAAAATCTCGATAATTTTATTGGAGAAATTCAAGCTTTACAATTTGATGGTAATTTTAAGGATGATCTTTCGATCATGCAGGTGGATTTTCTTTAATTAACTTCCGAGGATTTTTTGTTCTAATTCTTCTCGGTTATTAAAAATTTCAAAAACTCGATCCATATCGGTCAATTCAAACAACATTTTTATCTGATCATTAATCGAGCATATCAATAGTTTACCCCCCGCAGAACGCACGGTTTTTAAGGATAAAACTAGCGCACCTAAACCAGAACTATCCATAAAGGTGACATTCTTGAAATCAACGATAATAACCTCTGAACCTCCCTGCACGGCTTCGGCAATTTCTTGGCGAAATTCGCTGGCTTGGTTGCCATCTAAAATACCCGATGGTTGAATAACTTTGATTGAAGAACTCATAAAAAAAAGGAAAAATTAAATGTTTTCTACCTGCTCACTCATAACTGATCGCTGAAATCTGCTGACAGCAGCTAATCTTTAACTATTTTTAACATATTAGGGCCAAGAAAAGCGCAAAATTAAAAATAGGAATTTTTGAAACTGTATGGAAAGTTACGATGTCATCCTCATCGGTGCGGGGCATAATGGTTTAGTTTGTGCCGCCTATCTCCTCAAAGCTGGTTATCGCGTCCTCCTTCTCGAACAGCGTAGCGTACCGGGAGGAGCCGCTACCACAGAAGCGGTTATCCCAGATCTAGCCCCCGATTTTAAGTTTAATCTCTGTGCGATCGATCACGAATTTATCTTTTTAGGGCCGGTAATTGAGGAATTAGAGCTAAAACGCCACGGATTAGAGTATTTATTCTTCGATCCTACCGTTTTCTGTCCCCATCCCTCCGGCCAATATTTTCTTTCCTATCGCTCTCTGGAAAAAACTCACGCCGCAATTGCCCAGTTTTGTCGGCGAGATGCCGATCGCTACCTTCAGTTTATCGACTATTGGGGACAGTTGATGAATGCGATCGCGCCTTGGTTTAACGCTCCGCCCCAAGATTTGCTCAGAATCGCCCGCAATTATAACTCTAGTGCCTTAGCTAGTGTCTGGAAAGCGATCGGCTCGAAAAAGAAACTGCTCGACTTCATCCGCACGATGATTACTTCCCCCGAAGATGTCCTCAATGAGTGGTTTGAGAGCGAATTTGTGAAAGCACCCCTGGCTCGTCTAGCGGCAGAAATTGGCGCTCCTCCCTCCCAAAAAGGCATTACCTCCGGGATGATGATGATGGCGATGCGTCATTCTCCCGGGGTGGCTCGCCCTCGTGGTGGTACGGGCGCACTAACCGAGGCTCTGGTGAAATGTGTTGTCAGTCTCGGTGGGGTGATTTTAACCGAGCAGAAGGTTAAACAGATTCTGATGGAGGAAGGACAAGCGATCGGGGTTAGAGTGGACTCTGGACAAGAATATCTGGCAAAAGCGGGTGTTATCTCTAATATTGACGCTAGACGAGTCTTTTTACAGTTAGTCGCCCCCGCCGATGTGGATGCCGCCGATCCAGAATTGCGAGAAAGGGTAGAACGGCGAATTGTCAATAACAATGAAACAATTCTTAAAATTGATTGCGCCCTCGCCGAAGCACCAAGGTTCGAGGCTTACGATCACAAAGAGGAGTATTTACAGGGAACGATTCTCATCGCCGATTCCGTGCGTCACGTTGAACAGGCCCACGCTTTAACGATTTTGGGGCAGATTCCCGACGAAAATCCCTCGATGTACCTAGATGTACCCACTATTCTCGATCCCTCCATGGCTCCCCAAGGCAAGCATACCCTCTGGATCGAATTTTTTGCCCCCTATCAGATTGCCGGGGCCGAGGGAACAGGATTAAACGGCACGGGATGGACGGAAGAATTAAAAAATCGCGTGGCCGATCGAGTTCTTGATAAACTGGCCGATTATGCCCCAAATCTCAAATCCGCCATTATTGCCCGTCGGGTGGAAAGTCCGGCCGAATTAGCTAATCGTTTGGGTTCCTATAAAGGTAATTACTATCATCTTGATATGACCTTAGATCAGATGATTTTCCTGCGTCCTTTGCCGGAAATAGCTAACTACAAAACCCCAATTAAAAACCTTTATTTAACTGGGGCAGGAACTCACCCCGGCGGCTCAATTTCGGGAATGCCGGGGCGTAATTGCGCTCAGGTTTTCCTGCGGGATCGAAGCACTTTTCTGCAACGATTATTCAACTAATACTAAATCCGTTGAGTATAGGCTACATAGGGTCTGCGGCAAAAAGTTTTTCTTGGGGGCAGGGTGTGGGGTGTGGGGTGTGGGGTGTAGGGTTTTACCCATTTTCAGGTGGTCAACTACCTAATTTTCAGGGAAAAAGTGCCTAAATTTCCCCCCGATCACTCCCATATCCAGTACTTTTTGATTGACAAAAGGTCTAAAAGTCTTACCCAACAAGGTTTTTAGATTTATTCAGCAGACCCTACATATTAGGACAGGCAACAGGCAAGAGGCACAGGGGAGAATCAATAATCAGTTTTTAATAACTGGATTTAGTATTGTAAAGTTTCAATACAAATATAGTCATATATAGCCAGCCATGGTAATATGTGAACACGAAACTATCAGACTAGGCAAAAAAAACAGGAATAAGTTATCGAACGGCTTGGAGGTGGTGGAAACAAGGGAATTTAACAGGCTATCAATTGCCTTCC
>NZ_JADBRW010000249.1:0-6353 GCF_020247025.1 Microcystis sp. M109S1 | reverse complement strand
TAGGGCATACCGGAACCTTTGGGCTAGACCCAATAAACGCTTGGGGAGAGAATACCTCTACTTTTTCAGAAGCAATTCTGTCTAAGCAAGTAATCTCTGTGAACCAAGAATCCCCGTCTCTTTAGAGCGGGGAGTGTCAATCACTGAAGTTAACTCAACAATAACCTTGTTTGAGAATACTTGTCGGCAATTCCTGTCTATGGTTAATTAAGAAAAATAAACTGTAGCGAAATATACTGTTTTTTCATGTTCTAATGGGGATAGATAGGGGGAAAAAAATCATGTCGAAATCACTCTTTACCGATGCCAGCAGTCGCCTAGAACGCGCCCTTAAGTATGTCTCCATTTCCGATGATGCGATCGAGCGGTTAAAATATCCCAAGGCTAGTCTCAGCGTCTCCATACCCGTCCGTATGGACAACGGCACTTTAAGAATCTTCCAAGGCTACCGCGTCCGCTACGATGACACCCGCGGCCCCGGCAAAGGAGGTGTGCGCTATCATCCCAACGTCAGCATTGATGAGGTGCAGTCCCTGGCCTTTTGGATGACCTTTAAATGCGCCCTGCTGGATTTGCCCTTTGGTGGGGCGAAGGGCGGCATTACCCTCAATCCGAAAGAATTGTCAAAAGCCGAGTTAGAACGCCTTAGCCGGGGCTATATCGAGGGTATAGCCGACTTTATTGGTCCCGATGTCGATATTCTTGCCCCCGATGTCTATACCAACGAGATGATCATGGGTTGGATGATGGACCAGTACAGCATCATTCGGCGTAAAATTAGTCCGGCGGTGGTGACGGGGAAACCTTTAACCATGGGAGGCAGTCGCGGCCGCGATACGGCGACGGGAACAGGAGCTTTTCATGTTATTAACTCTCTTTTGCCGAAATTAGACAAAAAACCCGCTAATACTACCGTGGCCGTCCAGGGATTCGGTAACGCCGGGGCCATAGTAGCGGATCTCCTCGCCAAAGCCGGTTATCAAGTGGTGGCGGTAAGTGATTCCCAGGGCGGCATTTATCGGGAAAAAGGCCTAGATATTGCCAGCATTCGTCAGTATAAACAGGAACACCGCGAGATTACTGCTATTTACTGTCAGGATACCGTCTGTCATATCATGGAACACGAAGCGATTAGTAATGAAGAATTATTAGCCCTAGATGTGGATGTTTTGATTCCGGCTGCCCTAGAAAACCAAATTACCGCCGAAAATGCCGATCGCGTGCGGGCGAAATATATCTTTGAAGTGGCCAACGGTCCCACTACCTCAGAAGCCGATCGCATTTTAGAATCAAAAGGGATTCTCGTTTTCCCCGATATTCTGGTTAACGCAGGTGGGGTAACGGTGAGTTATTTTGAATGGGTGCAAAATCGCAGCGGTCTTTATTGGCAATTAAACGAGATAAATGAGCGCTTAAAAGAAAGAATGGTGACACAAGCGGAAAAAGTCTGGTCTTTCGCCCAGGAGTTCGATATATCTCTGCGTAACGCCGCCTACGCTCAGGCCATTGCTCGTCTCGGAGAAGCCCTAGATGCGAAGGGAACCCGCGATTATTACCAAAATAAGACGGGAGCATAAAAGCCACAAACATTATATGTAAGCTAAAACTGGCGGTTTTTTATTCCCCCAATTGCCAAGTCATTTCCTCACCCGCTCGTAACGGCACCAGTCCAGATTCGGGAAATGGCAATTCATCGGGAATGCGCCAAGGGGTTTTGGTTAATGTGATTTGTTCGGTATTCCGGGGGAGTTGATAAAAATCTGGACCGTGAAAGCTGGCGAACCCTTCCAGTTGCTCGAGCGCATCAACGCTCTCAAAAGCTTCTGCGTACAACTCTAGAGCGTGCAGAGCCGAATAACAACCCGCGCAGCCACAGGAACTTTCTTTGCTGTAGCGAGAATGGGGCGCGCTATCGGTCCCTAGAAAAAACTTGGCATTCCCCGATGTTGCCGCTTGCAAAAGTGCCAAACGATGCTCCTCTCGTTTCAAAATCGGCAGGCAATAAAAATGGGGACGAATGCCACCGCTAAAGAGAATGTTTCGGCTAAACAATAAATGTTGGGGCGTAATTGTGGCGGCGACATTGTTGTTAGCAGAGAGAACAAACTGGACCGCATCAGCAGTGGTAATGTGTTCAAATACGACCCGCAGTTTCGGAAATCTCGTTATCAGTGGGATTAAGTGCCTCTCAATGAACACTTTCTCTCGATCGAACACATCAATATCTCCATCGGTAACTTCCCCGTGCAGTAGTAGCGGCATATCCAGCTGCTCCATCGCTGCCAAAACGCGATCGCACTTACGCAGGTCTGTCACCCCCAAGTCGGAATTAGTTGTCGCACCGGCTGGGTAGTATTTCACCGCTTTGACAAACTGGGAGGCTTTCGCCGCTATGATTTCTTCGGGACTGGTATTATCGGTCAGATAGAGGGTCATCAATGGCTCGAATTGTTGACCCTCTGGAACTGCTGCCAGAATGCGCTCGCGATAGGCGGCAGCATCAGCGACTGAGCGCACTGGGGGCTTTAAATTCGGCATGATAATGGCACGGGCAAACTGACGCACCGTATGGGGTAAAACCGCTTTCATTGCCGCACCATCGCGGAGATGAAGGTGCCAGTCGTCGGGTCGAGTCATTCTGAGTCTTCGCATTGTTCAATCATACTACGGTTAGGGATGCCATTACCAAGCACAAGGGTTTTAGTTGATTGGAACGAACCTTTGATTTTAGCGGCGAAATTAATATAATTCCCCTTGACAAAATCCCAAGACTTGACATATACTTATTTATATAATGGGAATCCGTGCCTGCCTGCGACCCCCTCATTTTCAGGCTAGATAGACTTAAAAAAATTAAATTTATTTCGGTCTCCCAGTAAGACTATTGTGGGCTGCCTCTCAGTGCTTTTACAATTAGTACAATCATATTATTCTGCGGAGCGATTGCAGAGGATAAGTAGGTGGGTGGAATTAAATATAAGATGAACGTAGGTTGGGTTGAAGCATGAAACCCAACGCCCCGATGGGTTACGCTACCGCTAACCCATCCTACAAATAATTGTGCCTCCCTACTTAATTCCCCTTGACAAAATCCCAAGACTTGACATATACTTATTTATATAATGGAAATCCGTGCCTGCCTGCGACCCCCTCATTTTCAGGCTAGATAGACTTAAAAAAATTAAATTTATTTCGGTCTCCCAGTAAGACTATTGTGGGCTGCCTCTCAGTGCTTTTACAATTAGTACAATCATATTATTGTAGGGGCGAATTGTATTTGTCCTCTTTAAGGGGGAATAATAATAGAATTGAGGATGCAGTCAATTCCCTTAATCTCTATGGTCAATAAACTATACTACGGTGATAACCTAGAAGTGCTGCGTAAATATATCAAAGATGAATCGATCGATCTTTGTTATATCGACCCACCCTTTAATTCTAAACGCAATTACAACCAAATTTATCTCAACTTAGGCAAGGAAGATCAAGCACAAGCACAAGCGTTTGTGGATACCTGGACATGGGATAATCACGCTAACGAAGCTTTAGAGGAAATTCAAAGCAACTATCAGGGTAAATTTACCAGTCAGACTATCGATTTAATTGACGGTTTGACTAAAGTTTTGGGTAAAGGTAGTCTTCTCGCTTATCTGGTGAGTATGACTCTGAGGATTGTGGAAATCCATCGAGTTTTAAAATCTACTGGTAGCTTTTATCTCCACTGTGATCCCACTGCTAGTCATTATTTAAAAATAGTTTTAGATACTGTTTTTTGCTCTCAGGGTGGTGATTATATTGCTGAAATTACTTGGGAAAGAACATCTGCTCATTCAGATTCCAAAACTTTTGCTAACACTACTGATGTTATTTTTTTATATTCCAAGCGAATTTTGATGTTTAATCAACAATTTAAGCCATATTCAGAAGAATATCTGAAAAAATATTATAAGCATCAAGATGGTAAAGGAAGATTTTTAGATAGAGATTTGACTGCTGGTGGACTTTCAGGTGGTGGTTATAACTATGATTGGAAGGGAATTAAAAAGCTGTGGAGATGCCCTATAGAAACAATGCAAAAATACGAAGAACAAAATAAATTATATTACACAAGAAATGGTACTCCTAGATTAAAGCAGTATTTAGAAGAAATGCCGGTCGTACCACTGACAAATTTATGGAATGATATTCCTCCAATTAACTCACAAGCATCTGAAAGATTAGGTTATCCTACGCAAAAACCGGAGGCATTGCTAGAAAGAATAATCAAAGCAAGTAGCAATAAAGGAGATATAATTTTAGATGCCTATTGTGGTTGTGGAACGACTATCGCTGTAGCAGAGAGATTAGAGAGAAACTGGATTGGAATTGATATAACCTATCAGAGTATTAGCTTAATGTTAAAGCGATTAGAGGACTCCTTTGGTAAAAATGTTTTAGATAAAATTGAACTGAATGGTATTCCTAAAGACATGGAATCAGCGCAAGCATTAGCCACTAAACCCGATGATCGTACCCGCAAAGAATTTGAGAAATGGGCGGTTTTAACCTATAGTAATAACCGGGCCGTGATTAATGACAAAAAAGGGGCAGATAAAGGAGTCGATGCTATTGCCTATTTTCAGGGAGATAAGGACAACCGCGAGAAAATTATTTTTCAAGTAAAATCCGGTAATGTCAAATCGGGAGACATCAGAGATCTACAGGGAACCATGACACTACAAGGGGCAGCCTTGGGTATATTCATCACCTTGAAACCTCCTAGCAAAGATATGGTTCAAACGGCCAAATCTGCGGGAATTTATCGCGGTCGCTATATGAGTCAAAGTGTGGATAAAATTGAGATTGTGACAGTGCAAGAAATCCTTGAACAGAAAAAACGTCTCGATGTTATCCTCACCTTTGAAGTCCTGAAAGCTGCCGAAAAACAAAGGGAAACCCAAGGACAACAAATGAGTTTAGATATACCCTTCCCCGATTAAAGTTTTTTTCTAAAAAAGACTTGACAAAATCCCCGTACTTGACTCATACTCTCTGAGGGTACGGGTAGAAGGTGGAGGCTATCAGTCTCTTGTCCACACCAGTCCGTTAGATGGTCGGTAATCTCGATTTCCTCCCTACTGATTCGGGGAGGGGCAGAAAAACCCCATCTTTTCTCGATTTATTTTTTTATCTCCCAGAAAATGCGTAAACTCTTTTCCGCTTTCTTCCTCGCTGCCTTAATCACCACCCCCGTTATCCTACCTTCTCCAGCCTTAAGCGAAGTTCGTAAAGAACGGGTACAATTCAAAGCAGGAACATCTGGAACAACCATTCAAGGCAAAATCAAGGGAGGACAGGTCGTTCAGTACCTAATTCGCGCTAATGCTGGGCAGAATATCTCCCTTGCCTTCAATAGCGATAATGGGGGTGCTTCTTTCAACCTTTTTGCACCGGGTAAAGTCCCCGGCAAGGATGCGGCGATGGTTATCGGGTCTAACGCCGGTAACGCTTATGAAGGAATCCTACCAGCGGACGGCGATTATACGATCCAAGTGGGTTTGATCCGCAATTCAGTGCGTAATAATGAGGTAGCTAATTATCGCTTAAAAATCTTTATTTCCAATTATTACAACCAAAGCGATGCCAAAGTACCCGGGACAAATTACCATGCTACGGGTAGTGTTACCTGTTCTATGGGCGACGGAAAACCGGCGGGATCTTGTCCCTTTGGTGTCACTCGTCGAGGTAACGGTAGTGCAGATGTCACTGTCACCAAACCCGACGGCCGCAAGCGTATCATTTTCTTTGAAAAAGGGAAAGCGATCGGCTACGATGTTAGTCAGGCGGACTCTGGGGCGTTTAGTGCCTCGAAAGAGGGCGATATTTATTTTATTCGCATTGGCAAAGAACGCTACGAGATTTTTGAAGCGATCATCTTTGGGGGTTAGGTGCTGCTTTTCGTAAGCGCCAAGCATAAAATCTCCATTTAGGATAGTTTGAAGCACATCTTGGCCTTTAGGAAGGTTTTAAAACCTCCTTTGGTTATTTTTGGGGATAGGGTGATAATTTTGTTAAAATATAGGTCAGACTTAACCTAAGACGCATTTAAACCGCTTATTCTTAGATTAGCCGAATCTCCACCCCCCCTTGCCCTAGGGCTGTTTCATTCTCCCATCAGAATATCAAAAGTAAAAGCGATCACTGTCTTTGTAAAATGAGAAGTGACCGCCAACCTTTTAAATATATGTTGAGCTTAATAGAAAAACTGAAACAAGTCAAGGACTTTCGGAAAGATAAAGGAAAAAGACACCCTTTATGGATAGTATTATTAGTAATAATACTGGGAACAATGCTAGGATACTCAGGTTATAGAG
>NZ_JADBRW010000248.1:0-8307 GCF_020247025.1 Microcystis sp. M109S1 | reverse complement strand
CGGTACGATCGTGATTAGGGCGCGATAATTAGCGTCTCCTAGGTCCTTGGCCGTTTCCAACATCGGCTGCAGACTGAGAACATCGGGGGCGGTGGGTAAGATCAAGAGTTCGCAACCCTTGGCCAACTCTTTGAGATCGTCGGAATGGGGACGGGCGGGAGTATCGATGATGACGAAATCCGCCCCGCCGATAATCTTCATCGCCTGTCGCTCGTCGGCGACGGTGAAGGGAAGCTCCCCCCTCTCCGCCCAACCCAGAGCGGTGCGGTTCGGGTCGCCATCAACTAATACCGTCCGACCTCGATCGCTGAAATAGGTGGCGATATGCACGGCGGTGGTGCTTTTACCCACGCCGCCTTTGTAACCAGTAACGGTAATAATTTTCATCTGGTTTTCTGGTTTTTTGGTTTTTTAGTTTTCATCCTTGTTCCTGGAAACAGGTTTTCTGTAAAACCAGATTACCTTAAAACCAGAATTGCGGTCACATTTGGATCGATTCCGTGAACTGGTTTTCTGTAAAACCAGATTGCCACAAGACCAGAATTAAGGTTCCATTCGGATCGAGCTAGTTTTCTGTAAAATCAGTTTTCTGTAAAACCACGCAAAAGGTATATTAATTTTCAGGAATTTACGTCGTTTCAGCCGACGACAAGTCAAGGTTTGAACCCACTTTGACGGAAGAGAAATAGATAGGATTGTATCTGGTAAGGAGGTTTTCTGTAAAACCAGATTGCCATAAAACCAGATAAACAGAATCGACTCCGCAAGCTGGTTTTCTTTAAAACCAGTTTTTTGTAAAACCAGAATTATTCGGATTCAAGCTGGTTTTCTGTAAAACCAGATTGCCAGATTACTAGATTACCAGTCAGAAATAGTCAAAAGTTTAGCCATTAACTAGAACTGGCTCGATCCAGATCAGTTTGCGATCGGGTCGTTCTCTGAGGCCGTAGGGTTGCCAACGATAGAAGTTCCTACGCTAATGGGTGCGGTACTGACTAGATTAACTCACCCGCCAGTTAGCGAAAAATCAGGGGTAATTATTTCAACAGTAAACAGCTTTTGCTTGCCTAAGCAGGGTATCGGTTCAATCGCCCTGACATTTTCCAGCTTCCAAGCGTATCGTTGGGGTTGCCAGTCGCCGAGCGACCGTTCCAATTCCGAAACCGATTCGATAATAATCGAATTTGGCACGTCGGTGGCACTCGTCTCGGATACCATCTCTAAACAATCGGTCAGATCGGTGAGTGCTACGATCGCACCTAACAGCAATTTATCTCCATCGATGGACAGATTGAACGAGCGATTGAAATGGGAGATCAAGCTTTTTCCTTGCTTGCAAAGGGGACGTTTGGCGGCGTGGATGGCCAACACCCCTCGGTATTTTGTCGGCCATCCCCTCGTCTCGTAAAGTTTGAGACCGTTTGCGACCAGAGATGCCCACGGTTGCCACAAACTGATAGCTTTGATTGCCAATGCCTTAACTCCTTACTCATTTGTTCTTAAGAAATTCCCTGTACTCCGCTAGAACCTCCCGCGCTTTGGGGGAATCGATCGCTTCCAGTATCCCGTTGATCGGTCTGCCCATGCGATCAAGTTGTCGAATCCGATCCACCTTTTCAGGTGCAAGGTAGATCGATCGCTTGCGCTTACCGAATTCGACTTGATAGAAAGTCTGGAGATATTTGCGCCCGTACTTCGCCTGATGAGAATAAGTGGTGATCAAATACCCTGAACCCTTCCCCCTACGACGGCGCGGACGTTTATTCTCGGTTTCCTCTTTACTAGGGAATAATTTTGTACTGGTTAAAGGTACATTTGTATCCCCTAGTAAAGGTATTTTAGAGAGAATCAAGGTAGAGGATGCGGGGACTGGCGGTCATTGTGCGGAACCTTAGCCAATGATTTTCAGGATTTCTGAAACGGGTTGATTAGCATCGATCGCCATTCGCACCTTTGACAGTTTCTCACGGGGGACTGACCGCTTGAAGGTTTTCCATTTATCGTTAACCTTCTCGTCCCAACAGTAAGCCCAGAACCAATGATCGGGATTGCCAGTCGAACGATCGCCCTCAACTTTTGGATAAGTTTTCACGTTACCGTATCTATCCTTTTTGTCTTGGATAAAGGCATATAGGGAACCGCTCGGATTTTTCTTAGGGGAAATCAGCTGGGAGGATCGAGGACGATCATTTTCCCCTAAGAAAATCTCTGAGGGGGAATGTTTTTCGCAGGTACTTGCGGGGTTGCCCGTTTTTTTCTTAGGGGAAATTTTAGAGATGAGATCGTTCTGTTCTAAATTTTCCCCTAAGAAAATCGGTGGCTCACTTTCCCCTAAGAAAGAATTAGAGGTAATCGAGATAGAGGAATCTTTTGAATGAGATCGTTGCTTTTCACTGGCTAACGCTTCTCCCTGCAAGGTATCAGGCATCGGGGTTAATTTCGACGAACTGCTTCGGGGCAATTCCTCCGATTCGTTCGGCGGCCGGCGTGAACCCACCAATTCCACTGAAGATAGCGAGATGTCTAAACATTTGTCTGAATTCTTTTTCTTAGGGGAAATTCCATCAGGCACACCCTCGACTTTTCCCCTAAGAAAATTCAGTTGATGAGTGGTCTCTGGTTGGAGCTTGCCGAGTCGAGCTTGACCCGCTTTGCTCTTAGCCCACTTCTCCAGCCACATTTGAGGCGATGCGTGTCGAACCGCGTCAGAGCAAGGGATGTTCAGCGAAATGGAACGATCGCTATTCTCGATGACCCGTCGAGCCGAGATTTCGTAATAGGTAAACGACCATTGCCAGCCATGAGCCGACCAAGTTTGTGAGACATACCAAGATGATTTTTTAGGTGCTGCTACCATCGCCTTTTCCTCCCTTGGCTGCCATTGCTCGGATTTTTTCCATGAACCGCTTAAACTGTTCGGGTGTGGCCACCTGTTCTAAACTGGCATCATCTCGTACCCGCCGCCAATCGACAAGCCGATGAGGATCGCTTTTGAGCCTGACTTTCGGCTCTCCATATCGATCGAGGCTTAAATATTCTGGCGGCACATCAACCACCTTTTCACCCCTGACGTACTGATACCAATCCAAAAACTCCTTAGATAGTGGCTTCGGTTTGGATTTGTCTACTGTTTGTTTGGGAAGCTGGTATAGGAAAACGGAACGGGGGTTTTTAATGGTTTCCCTTGTATTCTCGATGTGTCGTATCGCTCCCCAAGCTTGTGAGAGGTCATGGGCGGTGATCGCCTTCCTCACCACCGCATCTAACGGGATCTCTAGTTCTGAGAGCTTGTCGATCAAGTCCCGCGGAATTTCCTTTGTAGTTTTTTCTGTAGGGGAAATTTGAGAATTGAGGTGGTTCTCTTGTACTAAAATCTTTTCCTTAATATCATTTGTGTCGTCGATTCCATTGGTCGAATTTCCATCATCATTTTTTTCATCCCCTCCCCCTTCGGTCTGGAAGGTTTGAATAGTCTGAATGATCTGAATAGTCTGAGGAGAGCCAGAATCTTCGAGGGGCAAAGGTTTTAGCGGTTGATTTTCCGAATTTTCAAAATCGTTTCCGACGAATTGAACCGTTTTCCGATTTTCCAAACTGTTTTCCGAAATTTCGGAAATGCTTCCGACGAATTGAACCGTTTTCCGATTTTTCGGAATGCCTCGAAGGTTGCGAAACGAGAACCCCTTATCTTGAAAGTCAAATAGTCCGAGTTCCTGGAATTTAGCGATCGCCGTGTAAAAGGTGGTTTTCTTAATATCAACCGCTTGCATGATCGTCAATGTATCTGGTAAATCGGAGTAGCGATCGCCGAAGGGATCTAACTCAACCAGGTAACTCCATAGTCTCCACTCAGCGGCCGTCAACTTGGAGTCTCTCAGCTTTTGGGATATTTCCGCCGTTAGAGGGTAAAATTTTTGCTCGATCCGTGTCATAATAGTCACACTGTAAAAGAATGAATTTCAGAGGATGAATCTCAAAAGATGAACCCCGATGAACCGATCCCGAAAGTTGCGTTTCGACAAATCGATCTCGACGGTTACTTCTAGATAGGTACATCTAATGAAGAAGTCATTTTCTTGCCCCGTTCCCTAACCAGATTGGGGCTTGTTTTTTTGGGCTAATCCTCTCGGTCGCGAACGGGACGAACCCATCCGAACGGGTCAATCGGAAGGAAGCTTAAAAATTCCTTAAAATGCCCCAGTATTTTCACAACTTGTAGTTTCCGTGTCATAATCGGTATGAGTGGTTCTGATCGTGCGAAAATCAGTTATATTTGTTTGCTAGACTAATTATCAACTAATTAATTCGCATTTGAGTCGGTGAGTATGCAAAAGTTAACAATTAGGCAAGCCTTTAAAACAACCCAAGATTATTTCAAGATTAGTGGTAAGGATCTTTCCGAGGTGTCGGGGATCGGAACGCCCCATATCAGTTCTTTTAGGAACGGGAAGAACTGGATCAGCGAGGATACCTTAGAGAAGCTTCTCGATGGGATGGAAGAAATTGCTCCTGGTTCCCGCCGTTACTTTGGTTTGTTGGTGTCGGGAGGCTCCGAACCGAATTTAGAAGATTTAATTGAGATAATCGGTGCTGATCGTCTCATGGTTGCCATTGCCGAAAAGTTCAAAAAAGATCGGGAAACGATCAACTGCCTGCAGCAAAGTCTGATCATGTCTTAGGGAAAGTCCTCACCGTTTGCGGGGACTGGCGGTCGTTGTGCGGAACCTCAACCAATGATTTTCAGGATTTCTGAAACGGGTTGATTAGCATCGATCGCGATTCGCACCTTTGACAGCTTCTCACGGGGGACTGACCGCTTGAAGGTTTTCCATTTACCGTTAACCTTCTCGTCCCAACAGTAAGCCCAGAACCAATGATCGGGATTGCCCATCGAACGATCGCCCTCAACCTTTGGATAAGTTTTCACGTTACCGTGTTTATCCTTCTTCTCTTGGTTAAAGGCATAAAGGGAACCACTCGGATTTTTCTTAGGGGAAATCAACTTGGAGGATTGATGACGATCATTTTCCCCTAAGAAAATTTCTGAAGATGTGACGGGGTTGACCGTTTTTTTCTTAGGGGAAATTTCAGAGATGCGATCGTTCTGTCCTAAATTTTCCCCTAAGAAAATCGGTGGCTCACTTTCCCCTAAGAAAGAATTAGAGGCAATCGAGATAGAGGACGGGGGCGATAGGGTTGTCGAACGCTTCGCCCGGGTTCTTTGTATCTTGGAGCCTCTCGGTCTCGGTTCGAGAGGGGAACAGACTTCAAAAAACTGGTAGTGAAACAGACGGTTATCGGTGGTCAGTATCCAACCATCTTGGCGAACCTCACCGATTTTGTAGAACTTACCGTTATCGGGATGCTCCCCGACGATAACGATCGACGCTCCCGCTTCAATTGCCATGATTACCTCCGGGCAATTCCGTCAACAATCCGTAGGACTTATCGAATAGAAAGCGTGCCGTTCCCGTCAGGCCGTGACGGGCTTTGCCGACGATCAATTCCAGCACATCGCGATCGGAACTATCGGGGTTGTAATATTCATCGCGATAGAGCAGGACAACGTTATCGGAGACCATCTCCAGAATTCCCGATTGACTGAGATCGGCCATGACTGGGCGTTTATTGTTGCGTCCCTCTACCGCCCGCGATATCTGGGAGAGTGCGAGAACTGGCACGTTTAAATCCCCCGCCATTTTGTACAGTCCCCGGGCGACATTGCCCAACTCGTAACTGCGGTTGCCGTTGGGGGAATCGTCGGCCATCATCTGAAGATAGTCCACCACCACCAAACCTGGCTTCTTTTTCTCGCTGATGAGGCGGCGGCATTCCGAGGCGATGCCCACGACCGTTGTTCCCCGATCGTCGTTCAAATAAAGGGGCAACTCGGTGGCGATTCCTAACACCCTGGCGATCGTTTCATGTTCCCGCTCGGTAAGTGGAGCCAATCCCGCCCGGTGTTGCCTGATCCGACCGCTTCGGAGGGGGTAAAACCCACAATCGCAATAGTGCGGGTGAACGCTCAACAAACTCCACAGACGGTACTCTAGCTGTTGGGCGGTCATCTCCAACGAGAAGAAAACCACAGGTATCCGTCGAGCGACCATCATCTGTAAGGCGAGAAATAAGGCGGCTTGGGACTTCCCCATCGACGGTCGCCCCGCGAGCAGGGTCAACGTTCCAGGCTCGAAACCGACGATTAGATTGTCCAACTCCCGTAAGCCCGTGGGGTAAATCGGGTTATTTTTCTCCAATTCCGTGAAGGCAGCACTCGCCACCTCGCCATTGGAGAGGGTTCGCGTCGTCCGTCCCCAGTTCGATACCAGAAATACTTCCTGTTCCGCTCCGTCCAGTACCTCGTCCAACTCTCGCGTCGTGTCGCGGGCCAACTCGATGACCTTGCCTCCCGTCCCGATCAACTGACGACGGACATACTTATCCATCACCAACTCGGCGTAGCGATCGATGTTGGCGGCCGATACCGTGCGCTCGATTAGCTGTAATAGTCGGGGAATCCCTCCCACCTCGTCGAGAAGCTGGTAATCCTGCAGCCAACTGGAAACCGTCATCACGTCTGTGGGCTTTCCCTTGCCGTGAAGAAAGACCGCCGCTCGGTAGATTTCTTGATGGGAACGAAGGTAAAACGCATCGGCGGCTAGAAAATCGACGATCCGTCCCATCGCCTTGGGGTCGAGGAGAATTCCCCCTAAAATAGATTCCTCGGCCTCGATATTCTGGGGGGGCAACGCAGAATCATACATCACTTTCTAGACCCCACGGGTCGATCCATTTTTCGCCCGCTAATCTCGCCAATCGCTTCGTTTCGTTTCGTTCTGAAAAGGAGAGCTTTTTGGGGGTTTGTTCTTTCCCCGTTTTTTGTTTGTTCGCTCGTCCCTCCGATTTCTCGAAAAGCTCGTAATAAACTTCCCACCGGTTCAGACCGGCCGCATTCTTGCCAGCCAACCATGCTTCTATATCGACGATCGGATTGGGAAGTTTCCCAGTTTCCTTCTTCACAAAATAAAAAAATCTCTCTCGCTCGTCTTCTGAGAGAGTCTTTTTAAAGTTTGAATAATTCTTAATAATCTTAGAGGTGCTGGATTCTTTTCCCTGACTGGGTTCTGGGACGTGATCGTTTCCTACAGTGCGAGTCGGTTTCCCACAGTGCGAGGGTGTTTCCTGTAGGAAACCTGATGGTACTGTAGGAAACTTTTCCGCATCACAGGAAACTGTGTTTCCTGTAGGAAACTTTTCTGCACTGTGGGAAACAGTGTTTCCTGTAGGAAACTCTTCCCCGTCGCAGGAAACCTGATCTCCTTTAGGAAACGTTTGCAGCTTGACCAGTGCTTCGGTGATTTCTAGATCGATGTAACCTTTATCGCTAAGAACTTTCAGGGCTTTGGAAACCGTGCCTTTCTGGAGTCCCGTGGCGGTCGCCACATCCGTGACCTTGACGCGCAGATCGCGACCGCCGAACGGATCGATCGTTCTCAGATAGTAGAGAACTCGAACTTCCGCGTATCTCAATTCTTTGGTGACTTGGAGCCACTCTTCCGGTTTTAGTGCGTAGAACTTGCCTTCTATCTTGTTTTGTGTCATAATGGTTATAGTTTTTGTGGAAAGGTATATACTTTCCACCGAAAGTGATGTACTTTTCGTGAATTTGCCCCATAACCCGAACAGAGTTGGGGCTTGTTTTCTAGGTGGGTGGCGATCTTAAAATTGCCTTAATGTAGATATCAATTGCTCTTAACCTCATTTCGGTTTAAAAGACTTCCTACTCAGTCCCCCGATTTCCGCCCCCGCAATCGCACTAAAAAGTATATGTTTTTAATTGTATATGTATATAAATAAAAAACCCATCCCTTGAGGGAATTTGTTGCGGGTAGTAAAATAGTGTAGAGAAGTTAAAAGGTTGTTCAATGGAAACTAGAGGGAAGTACAAGGGCAGGAAGGAAAATCCACCGAATCCGGACGGGAGACCTCTGACTTATGAAGAGCCGAAGAAACGCCGCAATCTAAGCGTGACTCAAGCCGGGTGGGAAAAAGTTCAAGCGATTGCGGAACAGTACGATCTATCGGTGTCGGAAATGTTGGAACGGTTAGCCCGCGGCGAGTTTGAACTGGTGCGGAAGGTTTCTTAGTTTTAGAACAAGGCGGATCTTGACACTCTGCGCGCTAAAGCGACGCAGATTCTAGCACAGAATTAGACCAAAATCTAATTCTGATGGGCATTGTCAAGATGCCTCTAGTAACTCTGCTCAAATCTAATTTAAGCATTGTCTTTACTTTTCTTAGAATATT
>NZ_JADBRW010000247.1:0-10769 GCF_020247025.1 Microcystis sp. M109S1 | reverse complement strand
TCTTGCTTTTCGTACCAAGCTTGTGTTCGTTCGTGGAGAGCTTTGTTGTAAACTAATCTTACACAGCCCAAAGTGCGCCGCAATAGCGACTCTTGTTCGGGTGTGGGGTAAAATCGGTAAGAATAGGCTTTTTCCATATTTCACATTCTGGCATATATTTTGTAAATGCGCTAATATTTAACGGTAAAGCCAACCTAGAACGACGGGGTTTCAGACCCAAAATTTTCGATGACACCATCTGTTATATTAAGGTTAGCGCTCACTATACAGCCAACTCTAGGTCATCGCTCTACTCTAGATACAGTCAACGGTACAGCCATTTTCAAGGGGAAAATGTACCCATTGGTGTCTTGTCAATTTTTTCTGAGAAGCCCCATGCAGTAAGGGTTTCGTTGATTTTTTAGTATTTCTGTATGGGGGAAGTCCAGTTATACGACTGACTTCTTTGCTTCGGGATAAAATCCCGTCAGTCCCGCTCGCTCAAGCCTTCACTGGGTAAGCTTTTCGACCTCTTTGACCCCATCTTGCTCCCAAAAATGAGCGGACGATGAGTTAAGACTCTTCCGCACTCTTGATGGGAAGACAAAATGACTGCGATAATCATACCGTTACTGCGGTTTAGCACTCTGTGCAAGGTTTTTACGACATAAGAGTACATATACGGAAGGAACAAAATATAACGCCATTAAAGTTGCGCCACCTAACCCACCTATAATACTAATGGCAAGAGGCGGCCAAAAACCACTAGGATCGAATAATAAAGGGATAAACCCAATAATAGTTGTTAAGGTGGTCGCTATCACATGACGAGTAGCTCGCATCACTACATTTCGAGTTGCTCGACGTGAACCAAGGCTGGCTTGAGTATCATGACGCAAAGCGTCAAGAATTACGATTGAATCATTAACACAGATTCCTAACAGTCCAATGATCCCTAAAATCGCTGTAAACCCAAAGGGATAATTAAACAAGGCCAATGATCCTAAGCCTAGTCCTAAGGATAAAATCGCAACAAGAATAATAATACTGGCCATACGGAAAGAATTAAAAGTGAGGACTAAACTGGCCACCATAATGATCCCTAAAACCCCAAGAGTTGCAATCAAATTACTTAAAGCATCCTGACGTTCTCCTTGTTCTCCGCCAAAATCCCATGAATAACCATAGGGTAACTGAAAATTACTCATTTCTAATCGTTTTTCAAACTCAGAGAGTACCTGTTCCGGTAATACACCAGCCGGAATAAAACCCTGTATGGTATTCATCCGTTGGCCATTACGACGTGAAATAGCAACAATATCTGGCAAAATTTCCACCGTCCCCACAGTAGATAGGGGAACAATTGTCGATGAAGTGGCAGAATTTCCCGAAGATAAGAGGTTTAATGAGCTAATTTCAGCTAAATTGCTCCGTTGACTATTAGAAGTCCGAACTCTCACAGGTAGTTCTTTTGTTCCTTCTAAAATCGAGCCTCCGACTGTTCCCTCTAAACTGGTATCTAATTGACGAGCAACGGCTGTTTTATCTAACCCTGCTAAACGTAGCTTTTCTTCATTAAGATTGACAGCTAATTTGGGCAAACTTTCGCTTAAAGTGGCGCGAGTATGGATAATATCCGGGGTTTTAGCTAATTCGGCGCGAACTTGATCCCCTAAAACCTGTAATTGCACTAAATCTGACCCATATAAGCGTAATTCAATCGGTGCATCAAATGGCGGACCCTGTTCTAATTGTCGGACAATAATTTGCGCTTGGGGAAAGGCTTGATCTAATTCTTGCTGTAAGGTGCGAATTAACGCACCCGACTTGACGTTTTTCTGAAGTTGAACAATTCCTTGCGCGTAATTAGGCGATTGTTCTCGATTTTGTAAGACATTGTAGTAAAAAGAGGGCGCACTTTTCCCAATAAACCATTGAACGTCTTGAATTTCAGGATGCTGTAAGATTAACTTTCGGGCTTGCATCACTTGAGACTGGGTTTCGGGTAAAGACACACTGATGGGTAATTCAAAGGTTAAATGAAATTGTTCGCGATCGGTGGGGGGGAAAAACTGTTGTTGTAGGGTAGGAAAGCTAATAAAACCCCATAAGGGAAGAATAAGAATAAGGGCGATCGCTAATAAGGGACGTTGAAAAGTGCGATCTAAACTCCACTTATAAAGATAGGTTAAACGAGAATGGGTAAATCCGCTTTGCCACCAATATCCATTTGTGGGGGTTGGTTGCCAATGATGTAATCTTCCCGCTAAGGCGGGAATCACGGTGACAGATAGAATAAACGAGCTAATTAGGGCTAAAATTACGGTTACTCCAATCGTTCCGGTAAATTCTCCAGTTGATCCTGAAGCGGTAGCAATGGGCAAAAAAGCGATAACACTGGTAAAGGTAGAAGCGAGTAAGGGAATAAAAATATGATGTACGGTAGTAGCAACGGCTTTGATCGGTGATATACCTTCTTCTTCTTTTAAAGCCATTTGCACCTCATCAACCACAATAATCGCATTATCAATTAATAATCCCAAGGCGATAATTAATCCTGTTACGGAAATTTGATGTAGGGGAATTCCTAACACCCTCATACTGCCAAAAACCATCAAAACTGATAAAGGAAGGGATGTTCCCACGATTAAAGATGATTTCCAGCCCATGATCACAAAGGTGATCCCAAAAACTAAGACAGCACCCATGATCAGGTTTGATAAAACCGAGTCCAGTTGTTGCTGCACATAACGACTTTGATTAAAGATAATGTGTAGGCCAATTCCTTGAGGAAGGTTTTTTTCAAATCTTTCTAACTTAGCCTTGGCGACTGTCATCCAAGAATCTAAGCGTCTATCAGATTCCACAAAAGCAGTAATTGCGATCGCCAGTTTTCCCTTAATCATCGCGACTTCTCTGGGGGGATCTTCAATTCCTTTACTAATATTTGCAATATCACCTAATCGCACTACTTGACTAGACGAACCTGATTTAATTGATAAACGATTTAAACGGTCTAAAGAATCTAATTCTCCTTCAATTTCCAGCAATAAGTTACTTTGTTCGCTTCGTAATTGGCCGGCAGCAACTTTGGCATCACTTTCTAAGATTTGTTGAGATAGGGACTGTATAGTTAATCCTAAATGGGTTAATTGTTGGGGATCAACTTCAACTCGAATTTCCTCCGTAGGATTGCCAAATAATTCAACTTTTTCTGTTCCTTCAATTAACCGTAAATCATCTTCTAATTCTTGCGCCCAACGGCTCAAAATGCCATAATTCGGAGGGCTTGATAATTGCCAAGTTAAAGCAACAATTAAGGCGTTGGCTTTGGGTTTTGATTCTTCAAATTCAGGGAGAGAAGTTCCCGATGGTAATTGAGAAACAGCATCATTGACTTTATCACGAATTTGTGACCAAACGGGATCAACATCGGTAATTTGGTCATTTAATTCAATGGTAATGCTGGAGAAGCCAAGCTGAGAGGTAGAATCAATATTTTTAATTTCCTCAACTTCCAATAAAGCTTGTTCTAATTTATCAGTAACTAGCGTTTCTACTCGTTCAGGGGTTGCGCCAGGAAATTGGGTGTTAATGACCGCAAAACGAGGGGTTAATTCGGGATCTTCCATACGAGGTAAACTGAAAAAGGAAGATAAGCCCCAAACGGCGATCGCTAAAATAGTTAAAACTAATAATCGGACGTTTTTATAAAAGATAGAAGACATAGGAGAATGATGAATTAAGAATTGAGAATTATGAAGTTCGGGTGAGAAAGTAATAAGTAATAAGTAGGGAGGCACAATTATTTGTAGGATGGGTTAGCGCACTTCGTAACCCATGCCTAGGTTGGGTTTCATGCTTCAACCCAACCTACGTTCATCTTATATTTAATTCCACCCACCCACTTAAGTAATAAGTAATAAGTAATAGGTGTTCAGCTTTTCATTGATAACTGATCACTGTTTACTGTTCACTGTTAACTGATAACTGCTCACTGTTCACTGTTTACTGATTTTTACCTTTTGCCCCGAAATAATGCGATTTGTGCCATTAGTAATCACTTTTTCCGTTCCGTCTAATGTTCCTCGCACGAGAACTCGCTCCCCATCGGTGTATAAAACCTCCACATCCCGACGTTCTACGACAAATCCTTGGGCTGCATTCCCATCTCCTAAGACATAAATTGACCATAAACCGCGAATTCCTTTGACTAGGGCGGTGCTGGGTAGCCAATAACCTGAAGTATCGATGTTTTGTTGCCATTGCCATGTTACGATTTGTCCAGTGGTTATTTCGGGCGAGGTAACTTCACCCTTACCTCTACCTCCTTCAAGTTGGAAAACCACCGTTACGGTACGACTCGCAGAATCGAGTTCGGGTAAAATTGCCTTGACGGTTGCTGAATAGGATTTTTGGTCAATTTTTAAAGTGTGAGACTGTCCAATCTTGATCTCAGACGTTAAAGACGTAGGAACACCAATATGGGCTTTAACGCCGTCTAATTGTACCAAACGCACCACCCCTTGACCAGCTTGTACCGCCATTCCTTGATCGAGATAACGTTTTTGAATTTTGCCCGAAAAAGGGGCTTGAAGAACGGTCTTTTCTAAATCAAGTTCAATACTAGCTAGACGACTATCTAGCTGTTTGATCCCTGCTTTTTTAGCTTCAATCACTTCACTACGAGTTCCGGCTAATAATTCATCTAATTGACTTTGAGCCTGTTTAACCCTTGCTTGCTGTTGGCGAATGATTTCAGGGCGCGTTCCCGCTAATAACTCATCTAATTGACTTTGAGCTTCATTAACCCTTGCCTGTTGACTATCCATATCTGTGACGACTTCGTCAAACTGTTCACGAGAAATAGCCCCTTGCGTATAAAGATTCTGTCGTCGCTCCTGTTTACTACGAGCCAAAGCTAATTGTGCTTGCAGGGTTTTCAAACGCGCTTGGGCTGCCGCAATGGTTTCAGCACGAGGTCCTACTTCCATCTCTTGTAGTTGAGCTTTTTCTTGAGCCAAATTTGCTTGGGCCGCGGCAATGGTTTCAGCACGAGAACCCGCCTCCATTTCCTTTAATTGTGCTAAAGCCTGTTGTTTTTGGGCTAATAAGTCTTGTTTTTGGGCGATTAATTGACGGTCATCTAAACGAGCAAGGGGCGTTCCTTGATTCACCCATTGTCCTTCTGTCACCAGCAGTTGAGTCATTGTTCCTCCTCGTTCAAACCCTAAATCACTGGTATTTTGAGCGACAATTTCCCCAGTGTAAGTTCGAGACTGTTGATAAGCATTGACCTGTACTAGCTGGTCGATTTCAACGGGGAGAAAATGTTCATTTTCAGCAACAGAAGGAGCGATTGGTTGAGTTGGTTGACTGATTGACCCAATCCCATAACCGACTCCTAACAATAAAAGTCCCCCAAGATACCATCTCCGAGCCCCTTGGAAACGGCGTTTTGAGTGTTTTTGAGGTTCAGAAGAGGTGATAGTGATTTTTAGGGGATCTTCCGACATAGGGTGTGACATAGGATGGCTATCTGGCATAAGTCTAATCATTAAAGAGTTTAACGTGAAGACGGGGATGGGTCTCAGCTTATCTACAACTGCTGTCTTATTTTTTCCGAATTTTATTTTTCAAACGACACCCCACGGCAATAATGCCTAAACTCATTAAGCCAAGGGTAACAGAGGGGTCGGGAGTCGAAACAATTCTCAGTTGCAGGGGAAATCGAATGGAAACAACTGGATTTAATGCCCCTAGTGACCCATCAACAAAGACTTGGTCGGGAACAACGGCGGCATCTTCACTGACTAATTGTACTTTATTAGAACCCACATCCGCTAAGAAAGCATTGGCTAATCCGTCAAATTGTCCTAACAAGCCGGCTACCTTAGCGACACTAAAGGGATTACTAATAATCGCTTCTGTGTCATCATCAGGGGCGGTGGTTGCACCATATTCTAAGAATGAATAAATATCGCTATAACCAAAGCTAAGAATTTTAGTAGTATCTAGCAATAAAAAGCTCTCCACTTCATTAGGATTAGCGGCATAAATGCGTTCTTCTAGAGAGGAGGTAGGAGAGGAAAAATAGTTCTCTCCATTAATATCATTTCCTAAATTCCAACTCTTGTTAAAATCACTGTTTTTGGGGCCAAAACTAAACCCAATACGACCGACATCAATACTGTTATTGGTCAGGAAAGTAGAAAAGTTAGAGAATCCGGTGATATTATTCAATAAAGTTGCTGCTCGTGTTGCACCTAGAGGATTCACCAAATTTTCGGGACTAAAATCAATCCCTGCAGCATAGTAGGGAGCTGGATTACCGGGTGCATTTAAGCTCATCTCAATATGACCTGCGCCATAGCCTACAAATCCTTGAGGAGTCGGGTCTGTTCGCTTTCCAAATAACCGCAGACAGTTATCAGAAGCAATAGGACGAGTGGCAACAAATTGAACGGAACTAAAATCAAATAAATCACCTGTTTCACAACTAGCAGCACGAGTTGGAAGGGGGGATAATAGGGTGGCTGTTCCTGTAGTTGTTAGTCCGAGTAATAAGGCAAAGTGACGCATAGACATGAGCTTTTTCCTAGTTCAAAATAGGGGCATCTTGAAAAACCCTTAATGGTTTTTACTGATCAGGATATTTCTAAATGAGTAAAGATTAGAGATTTAGATAGATTTATTTTAGATTTGATGATTAAGTTTTTTGATGTAAACGACGACTTTTCTGATAACATCGAGGACAAAATGCAATTTTAGACTCCTTTTCTACTTCTAAAATTATACTTTGTTCGACTACCTTGTGAGACTTTACTATCACTCCTTTTAATCCGAGAATTTGGGTAAGTTGTTGCTTCATAGTTCTTGGCAGTAATCTGATGTCAACTATTAGTTTAGCATAATATGTACTGAAGAACCTCAGTAGAGTTGTTGAACAATATAGTCGTTTCAAATAAGTTTGAGACATAGGAGTGTGAGCATCTTGCTCACTAAATTAGGGGTAAAGTGGTGCAAGAGTGTCTCATTCTTACTTGAATTAACTATAACTATCAAAACAGCTGAATCCGTATCTTGTCATTAACTGATAGTAATATCGTTAAAATTACTAAAAATTTTCTCCTGACAGAAATCCAAGGTTTTATAATTATTATGCAACAACTCTAGTTAGGTTAAGGTTAACTAAACCGACTTTTTGAGTTTCATAATTAACCCTAAACCTGCAATCGAAAAAATTCCCACCAGATTTGTAGGTTCGGGAACAGAAGCAGCAAAGGGAGTAAAAGTACGATCTCCTCTGGCTACAGCCAATTGTAATCCTTCAACAGGTTCCGTTGCTCCTGCTGCTATTAAAAAATCACTCAATTCCTTTGTTAAAAGAATTCCTAAAGGTTCTAGAATCCAAGTATTATTGACCAAATCAACATTAGGTAAGCCAGGTGCTACGGTACTAAAAACTGGAAGACCTGTGTTAGCTGTATCTCTCACAAAAACAAAGTAAGGCTCAGGAATATCTGGATTGCTATTCACTTCAAAGAAGGCGGAAAAATCCCCGATCTCGAACACAGGAGGAAGATTAAGTTTAGTTTGATCAACGTTGAAAAAGACACTTCCCGTCAATTCAGTCGTTCCACTAATCGGCTCATAATTATCTGTTTCTCCATCGTAACTAAATACCCAATCCGTTCCTCTTATATTAGGGTCAGAACTTGGAGGAAGAATATCAAAAGCATAATCATATCCCTGTGCGGGAGTATCAGTATTCTCAACCGATACCAAAGATAAACCAATTCTTTCTAACACGGCTAGTACATTAGGATCAAAGTTAAGACTGTCTTTTCCCCCTGTTTCAATATAAATAACAGGTTCAGCTTTAACGGGAAGAACAGGATTAAGAGCGATTACAGAGGTTAATCCTAATAGAGTTACTAGATGTTTTGAGTTCATTGTTAAGTCTCCTGTGTCGATTTTTTGGAGTTTGTAGTCAAGAGTGTTTTCTCTAATTTAAAAGAGGTTTCAGAAAAGACCGGAATTCTTCAACTTCTTTTAAGAAACTTACGGTTAGCTGTGGCTAAATTGACTAAAAAGAGTCAAGCAAAATACTTAAAGCATAATTACTCATTCTTTATTCCATATTTTGCAAAATATTACCCTTTTTTCAAACGTTCAACTAATTCAACCGCACAAGCGATGCCACTTTCATGAAATCCATAGGAATCAATGCCTCGTTTTTTGATGTGGAAATAAGTCCCTGAGAAATAAATGGGGCCAGTTTCATTGAGTTGATAAATTTGTTTTTGGGCTTCTAGAGTATTCATGTCATAAGCTGGATGTCGATACTTAAGAATGCGGATAATTTTGTCTTCATCAATGGCGATGGGGGGGGTATCTAGAGAAACAAAATAATCTTTCTTAGCCGTAAAATTATGGACTTTGTTAGCATAATATGTCACATAAGTATAAAGCTTTCCTTCTTTAGTTACTTGCCCATAATTCCATGATTGCCATTTACTGCGATCTGGGTTCATAATAACCGGATCAGTGTGAACAGTGACGGCAGTTTCATTGTATTTAAAACAGCCTAATATTTGCTGTTCTAACTGGGTTGGTTCAGCTAGTATTCCTAATGCTTGATCAGCGTGAGTAGCCATAACCACCTTATCATAAACTTCTTCATCTGTGGTCGTTTTTACCGTTACTTTTCCGTCTTCTCTTTTTTTAACGTAAATCACTTCTTGTTCAGTACGAATCGGTTTCTTTAAAGCATCTTTGACCCTTTCAACATAACGACTACTTCCCCCTTTAACAGTTTGCCATTCGACCGTTTTTCCCCCCAATCCTCCTTGATCATGAGTCATAAAAAAGCTGATAAAAGTTGAAGCTGGAAACTCCATTAACAAGTCTGTCGGAATTGACCAAACGGCTGATCCCATTAGCATGACAAAGTTATCTCGGAAGGATTGGCTATAGTTATTTTTATCTAGATATTCTTGCATAGAAATTCTCGTTTTTCCTTCCCAGAAATCAGCCCGCGCTTCAGAGAAAAAGCGTTTAGCTTCTTGATAACAAGCTACTAATTCTGGAGGTTGTTGACGGGCAAATTCTTCCATCGGCAGCTCTAGATCTAGGGAATTAAACTGCATTCCAGTATCTAAATTATAGAAATTAAAGCCACCTAAATGATCTTGAGTCTCTGCTCCTAAATCAGCAAAAAATTTCATCAAGTTGGGATAATTAGGTTTATTACAAACCACAAAAGCCGTATCAAAAGAAATCCGTTGACCCTCCTCATCCAAATCTAAGGTGTGAGCATGACCGCCGACACGACTACTTTTTTCATAGACATCAACCTCATATTGATCTTGAAGATAATAGGCAATGGGTGTGCCAGAAATACCCGAACCAATGATTGCTAATTTTTCCATAATTTTGTCCTTGAATAAATTGTGAAGGGGGTTAATTAGTGGGGTTAAAATTTAAGAAACTTTCCTAACTATTCTCCGAAGAATGTTGATAGTCAGGATGGGACTTTTGGGACTGACTTAAACTCAGCAAAAATAAGACAAAAATGACTAACATTAATGAGAAGATATACCGAGTTCCCATCATGGTCATGACAATAGCTGATAGAATGGGACCGGCGGTACAACCTGCACTATAAATTGAGGTAAAGACAGCACTCCCGGAGGATAATTCATTAAGGGTAACGGTAGAACCAATCAGGGCTAATGATAAGGGAAAAATGGGACTCATTCCTACCCCAGAGACAAAAGCTAAAAAGGGGGTAATCATGGGATTTTCGATTAAAGATAAGCCAAAAACTGAAACAATAACAATAATTACACTACCGACTAAAACCTTAACTGTCCCCATCTTATCAGCTAAATGAGTAATAGGAACAGTTGAAATTAATCCGCCTAAAATAAACAAGCCAAAAATCAAACCAATGCGCTCAATGCCATAGTTTTGTTCGAGTAAACAAAGGGGATAAAGAGAAACTAAGGTGGCAACACTGAAGCCATAAGCAAAAGCTCCTTGTAGGGGAAGTTTGAGCTTTTGAATAATGCTAAAGTTGGGCTTTTGAAACTTAACCGTTTTCTCTGGTAATCCAAAAAAGACAACAACAATTCCACTTAAAATCAAGCCACTTCCTAATAAAAAAGTGATCTTAGGAGAAAGATTATAGGCGACTGCTCCCATAATCGGACCGATACCAAAACCTAAGCTAAAAGCTAAAGCATCTAAACCATTAACCATGGCTCGATTTTGATCATTACAAAAATAGTTAATAGCGGTTTGTCCAGAAATCAGATATAAACAACAGGCCAAACCCATAACGCCACGAATGATAAACCAAAGAGATAATTGAGTAGTAAAGGCAAATAGAGGTGCAGTTATTCCCATTAAAAGGAATCCTAACATCATGGTTTTTCTTAATCCAATTTGGCGAAGAATACTAGCCACAATCGGTGTTCCTGCGGCAATGACAAAAAAGTAAAGAGTAGAATTTGCCCCAATAACAATATTGTCGTAACCCTTTTCTTTCATAAGGGTAGAAACAAAGGGATTAAATAACCCTAGGGAAATTCCCGATAAAAAGGCCACTAAATAAAGGGCGGGAAGTCCAACAGAAAAGGGAGAATTGGCATTTTTAGTCATCATGGGAAAATTCCAGCACAAGGTTAGTAAGCTAAACGGCGCTTAACCTGCATGATCCAATAGCTATAACCCTTTTGGAGTCTATATCGGTGATCCGAAGTAAAAGCCGTTTAGCTTAAGAG
>NZ_JADBRW010000246.1:0-7316 GCF_020247025.1 Microcystis sp. M109S1 | reverse complement strand
TTGTTGATACTATCTATTTGCCTTCTGGCTAATAGCAATAGTCTTTTTTCTTAGACATAAGTTTTCTTAATTAGTTTCTCTAAGTATTTTGTATCAGATGTTACTAAATACTCTGGTTATTCAAACTTTTCCATCTACTGAATGTGCATGGTGCGTTCCCCAAAATCGATCGCTGGAGCAGTAAGAGCCACATTAGGGAACGCACCCTACGGCTGCTGCTTTTAGAATCGCAATACCTCATAGCGTTCCTCTCAAAAACAGCCAAAACAGCCATACAACATAATGAATGATCACGATCGCCCAAAAAGTGACTTGATAAGACTCTTTCTGACCTTTATGGCGCAATATTCGCTGGGCAATAAACCCGCCCAACCATCCACCTGCAAGTTCACACAGATGTAGCTTTTGTTCAGAAGTTCGCCAATCCTTTCGTTTAGCACGAGATTTATCATCTGCGTATAGAGCGTAAGTCACTAAACTCATTACGGGATAAAGAATCAGTGGAATGGGATTGCGTGTCGTCCATGTAAAATGAATAGCTCCAACCAAAGGCAGAAGCGACAACAAAACTACCTCAACTATCGGAAAGCTTGAAATGATGGCATCAGAGGGTTTAGTTCGACTACTTGAAGGTGCTGACTTGTTTCTTGCTCCCAGAATAAATGCGTTGTAAGCTCGAACTTTGCCATCTGAGTCAACTATGCAGTGGTAATAAATCGTGTCGTTTTCTTGTGGACGACGGGTTGCATCTTTAACTTCAGAAATATGCAAAAAAACTTCTTGACTCCCATCAACGGGTTGAATAAAACCAAATCCACGCTCATCTTTCCATTTTGTAAGCTTTCCACTGCGGAGACCAGATTGCATGAAAAATAGACCTCTTGTAAAAATCAAAAATTGTTGTTAGGGTTAGGAGTCAGGCTTCGGCCGTGATCTCAGCCGAACGGAGTCAGTAGTCAGGAGAATTAAGAATGAATAATAATCAATTAAATGGTCTATTTAAGTATTTTATGCAATTTAATCCTTATTTTTACCGTTTTTGAACCCTCAAAAATTAATTATGCAAGAGGTTTAATCTCAATAACGAAAACTTTGTGATTCTAACAAATCACCTTCAAGGACAGCCACAACCAAAAAACGAAGCAGCCCAACTACATATTATGTGGAAACTTTCTGTATAACACTCTCTGGGGTAACGATATGGGTCAACTTTCGGTATATCACTCCATTTAGGCGCGATTGCAAGAACTTTTTCCTATATCACGCCCAAAAGCGTGTTAGCCAGATTAGCATATTGTCAAAAACCTTGTTTAACTAAATTCCTGACAATAAGCTAAAATAACAGGAGTTTTCTGGAATTATAGCGATGATTCTTCGATCTGACCGCACCCCTTGACAAAAATTTACAATTATTCGACCTTTAGCGATCGCTATCGGGAGATAGTTGTTTTTTGTTACAGCAGTGGGGAGAAGGGAGCGGGTTTTTCAAGTGGGATTGGCAGTTAATCATACTATTAAAAACCGATTCAGTATAACGGCTAAAGTGAGCGGCGGCAGATATGACCAAAACGAAGCGCAAAGATTTTATACCGTCCGCTCCACTGTGTTGTTAGACCGTGCCTCGCCGATCGCTTCTAACAAGGATCACAAGGCTTCAATTTTCACGATACCGCCCTCAACATTATCAACCTGCAATCGATAGCCGTAGAGCATCGCCATTCCGAGGAGCGGTTCTGTCTCTGATGCTGCAATATCGACCTCACGGTACTGCCCATCCCAAATGACTGTTGCGGTGTAAAAATCAAACAAGACTTCGCTACCATCCCCCAGAGTTGCTGGGTTGGAAATCGTCCAAGGCAATCCAAGACGAACAATGATTTCAGAGGGTAAAGACAGAAAGCCATCAAACCCTGTATCAATCACGGTATTGATGAATTCTCTTTGACCAGATGAATTACCAACAACAAGGGAAAGCGTGGCTTCCCGACGCAAATTCACCACTCCATATATCATTGACCCTTCTTCAAACTCCGCGAACCAAAGTGATAAACGGCGCGATGTCCAATCCGAATTCCAAAAGGCTGGGCATCGGGATTGCGCTCAAACAGCCGATTAGTTGCAGCTACGACCGTTTCATCAACCTCAAAATTTCCAGTTTCGATGTCGATCGCTAGGATTTTGCCCTCGTTGCCAGCTTCGACTTGCTGCCGAATGCCAGACTCATAAAGTTCTTGCCCGCGTTGGGCTATCTCTTCTTTGCTGTAACGTCGTTGGCGGACTGTCATCGGTATGACCTCGATTTCAAAATTAACCCCTCTATTTTACCCTGAACAACAAAGATGGCGATCACACTTAACATCTTAACAATAAAGCATTTGAGCTTGATCCTAGAAGTTTCAGTTCGTGGTTTGAAATCACCTTCAGGGTTATGGTTTTTTCTGCATCGTCTTGACTCTCTTTGATTATGACATACTCATTATCAATAATCCATTTTCCAAAGAAAACAGCTTCGGGAAGAGAAACAGCTTCAGGTGGGCCAACGGTGTATTTACTTCTTCGAGTGTAATTAACTCCTGATTCAAGGGTATATGTATTTTTCAATAATGTACCACCCACTCCCAAGCTTTGAGACCAACAACCAGATAGCTCAGACTCAGTTACGCTTGTCTTTTTGGGGAAAGCAGGTTCATTATTATTACTAGCTCGTCCAGAGCAGCCCACTAAACACAGCAAACTAATCGCTATTAATTGTGACACTCTGCTTAACATAATCTCGTTGGTTTACTTCCAAAATTCCGTCTAACTACATCTTATAGGTCAACTTTCCGTATAACACTCTCTGGGGTAACGATATGGGTCAACTTTCCGTATAACACTCTATTTAGGCGCGATTGCAAGAACTTTTCCCTATATCACGCCCAAAAGCGTGTTAGCCAGATTAGCATATTGCCAAAAACCTTGTTTAACTAAATTCCTGACAATAAGCTAAAATAACAGGATTTTTCTGGGATTCTAGCAATTATTCCTATGTCTGACCGCACCCCTTGACAAAAACTTACAATTATTCGACTTTTAGCGATCGCTATCGGGGTACGGTTGTTTTTTGTTACAGCAGTATGGAGCAGCCTGACTGATGGCTATATTTCCAGATTATCGCCCGCAGGAAACCAATCTTCATCGAGAATTTGTTCAAGGGAACCAATGGGAATAGCGGGGAAAGTATCGAGGGTTAATTGAGAGCGATCACTGGCATTTTTTCGGGCTGAAAGATAACATTCATCGAAAATTTCGAGAATATAGGGTTTCAGACTAGGACTATCTTTAACTTCTTTGATTATTTGTCGGCGAAAGTTTCTAATTTCCCCTTTCCAGTGACCCTCATTTCTAGCTTTTTCTCCTGTCCAGTAAGTTAGTTTCAGCAAATGTACCAGCAATTGAATCAAAAGATTTTCAATTGTGCGCTTTTCACTCCTTCCCATACTTGCTAACTCCTCCAGTAAATTCTCTAAATCTACCCGCTCAAACTGTCTCGCTTGCAGTTGATTAATGGTAGTTCTAATCCAGAGATAAAAGTCTTCTTCGTACAGGGTTTTATTGTCCATAAATACTTCCTTCAACTGAATAAAACGGGGATAATTATAGAATTTAACTATATAAACTAGCTACATATTCACTATAGCCATTATAGGGCAGAGTTTCGATAATTTCCCAAGATAAATCACTTCTACTACCGATAAATTTTTCCGTTGCTTGCGACCAACGGGGATGGGGTTTACTGGGGTTTACATTAGCCTCAAAATCGTATTCGTGAGCGTCAATTGTGTTCCAGTAGGTGGCGGGTTGTTTGGCGGTAAATTCAATTTTTACTATCGATTTTGCTCCTTTAAAACCGTATTTCCAAGGAATAACCATTCGCAAGGGTGCGCCCTGTTGTTTGGGTAAATCATGACCGAAAATTCCCACGGCAAAAAAGGCTAATTCGTTGGCCATTTCTTCAATTCTTAAACCTTCTGTATAGGGCCAAGGTAAGGCTCCTAAATGTAATCCTGGCCCTTTAGTAATTTCGGGATCATAAAAGGAAGTAAAACGGACGAATTTAGCTTCTGGTTTTGGTTCCACTGCTGCAATTAAAGCACTCATCGGAAAACCTAGCCAAGGTAAGACCATTGACCAAGCTTCCACACAACGAAAACGATAGATTCTTTCTTCGAGAGGAAAGGTTTTTTTAATAGTATCTATATCGTAGGTCTGGGGATTTTTTACCAATCCTCCCACTTCTACCGTCCAGGGATTCGTCGGTAATTTCTGCGCTTTTAACCAGATATTTTTGCCCCCTCCGAACTCATAAAAATTATTATATCTCCCCGCTACAGTTTCGGCAACTATAGGGCGATTTACCGTTAAAAACTGCGGATTTTTGCCGAACCCTTCAATTTTAGGTAATTGCAAACTTTTTTCTAAAGCTTCCGAGGAGGAGGATTTACCACAAGCAGTTAATAACAGTGAACTCCCCGCAATTCCTGCCCCGATTAACCCCTGTAAAAAGCGACGACGGTTAAAATAAACACTTTCAGAAGTAACTTCCTTTTCGGAAATTTGCCAAGATTTAGCTAAACGAATTAAGACCATAATTATCCCCAATTTTATTGACAAAAAAACAGAGTTATGATAGAGGATACCACAACTCTGATTGTACAATAGTTTGTCAGTTTTGTTAAGAAATTTCGGCGAGCATCGGGGCAGTCACCAGAGGTTCCCGTCGTCCTTTTAAGACCATGGGAACTCCTCGCGAGGGAGCAAGGGTTACACCGCGGCGGCTGGGTTTTTCGGGGGTATTATTAACTAGAGTTAACTGATAATTGGCTAAAATTGTGGCGATAGCGATTTTCATCTCGTAGATAGCTAAAACTTCCCCGATACAACGACGCGCTCCACCACCAAAAGGCATATATTCGTAGGGGGTGAATTGTTTTTCTAAAAAGCGTTCTGGTTTAAAAGTATGGGAATCGGGGAAAGTTTGCTCGCGGTGGTGAGCTAGATAAATACAACCCATAAGAATTGTCCCTTTTTCTAAAGGATAACCATCTAGTTCTACCGGTTCTTCCACTACTCGCGGAAAAGTTAACATTCCCACGGGATGAATGCGTAAAGTTTCCGAACAAACCGCCGAAAGATAGGGTAATCTAGTCATATCAATCGGGTTAGGATTATCTCCTAAAGTGGCTATTTCTTGGATAATTTTTGCTTTAATTTCTGGGCAGCGATGGGTCCAGTATAGCACCCAAGACATAGCAGTGGCCGTGGTTTCATGACCTGCGAATAATAAGGTCATTAATTCATCGCGCAATTCCTTATCGCTCATCGGGTTGCCTTCTTCATCCCGGGCCGACATCAGTAGTGATAAAATATCGGTACGATTGGGGTTAGGATTAGCTTTTCTTTCGGCAATTTCTGTGTAGATAATATCATCAATTTTTTCTTGGTAACGCTGGTATTTTCCCCAGGGACTCCAAGCACCAAAATCAGCCCGCAAAATTGGGAAAAATAACAAAGAAGCCATCACCGGAGAGTTAAAAATATCGAGCATTTCAGCGAGAGTTTTTTTCAGGGTTTGATAACGTTCCCCTTGACTAATTCCAAAAACTGCCTCCATAATTACTTGTAAAGCAATCGCTGTGGTCGCTGAACGGGCCTTAAAAGGTTGATTTTCGGGCAATTCTGCCATTACTCTCAGGGTAATATCGCGGATTAAATCGCCGTACAAACGCATTCTTTCCCCGTGAAAAGGTGGCAATAAAAGCTGACGGCGTTTTTTGTGGATATCTCCGTCTAACATGACGACGGAATAATCACCAATAATCGGGGCAATAATCCGATTGGCTTCCCCCGGGGCCGAGAATTGTTTACGGTCATTAGTTAAAAGCTGTTGTAGGGCTGCAGGACTACTGATAAAGATAAAATTATCTACAGTTAAACCCACTTTCGTGCTAAAAATATCGCCATGCTTGCGGGCGGCATTTTCCATAAAAGCTACGGGATTAATGATCCATTGTGCCATTTGCAGGAAGGTAGGTGCTTTGACCTTGGGGATGATTTTCATAGATTGATTGCTATATCCAATGCTAATTATTTCTAATTGTGACATTTTTTCCCCAGAGACGGCAAGGTGTAATATCAAGTAAAGAGCAAAAATTACCGGGCTGTTGGTTGTCTTATCTTCTCCCAGAGAGGGGGATTTTCTGGGAAGTTTCAGGCTTGGCTTTCTGGTCTGAACAATGATAACTAGGGTAGAATAGCTCCCAGTTCTATTTAATTCGCTTCTATAGTTCAATCTCTCTTTTTTCATTCCTTATAGGGACTTTTTATGATTATTTCCAAGTTTTTGCCCTTAGGAAAAACTGTGATTATCAGGCATTTACTGTTATTAACTACATTTAGCCTTGTTTTTCTCCTGACTACTCCCCCCGCTTTTGCCCTCCAATCCAGTGCCTCCACCGGTTTTAATCCTCAAACTATTCTTTTCAATGCCTTAACTTGGGTGGATAGTTTGGGAGGCGTGGGAGCGATCGCGTTTATAATTATCTATATTCTAGCTACTGTGGCCTTTTTTCCCGGTTCAATCCTGACTTTCGGGGCTGGTGTGGTTTTTGGCGTGGTTTTAGGCTCTTTTTACGTCTTTATCGGGGCAACTATCGGCGCTACTGCCGCTTTTTTGGTGGGACGTTATCTGGCTAGGGGTTGGGTAGCGGAAAAAATTCAAGGTAATAGTAAATTTCAAGCTATCGATGAAGCTGTGGGGAGAGAAGGCTTAAAAATAGTGCTTTTAACCCGTTTATCTCCCGTATTTCCCTTTAATCTGCTCAATTATGCCTATGGTGTCACCGGGGTTTCCCTGAAAGATTATCTACTAGGTTCCGCAGGCATGATTCCGGGGACAATAATGTATGTTTATATTGGCTCTTTAGCCGGCAATCTTGCCACTATCGGGACCTCGGCACCAGCCACTAACCCAGTTTTACAATGGACTATTCGCCTGATCGGTTTTATCGCTACCGTTGCCGTCACCCTCTACGTCACGAAAATTGCCCGTCAAGCCCTGGCATCAGTTATCAGTGAATAGTCATCGGTTATCAGTCAGGGTGTGGGGTGTGGGGTGTGGGGTGTGGGGTGTTAAGTTGACATCCTCGCCGCCGTAAAACGGACGGCGATTCCTCACCACGCCACCTTTTTAGAATGGTCGCGTCAATGGGGTTGACGCTTCACGGGATGCTGCTTCTTTAACAGAAGTCTTACGCTTTCCGACCCGTCCATTTTGA
>NZ_JADBRW010000245.1:0-3486 GCF_020247025.1 Microcystis sp. M109S1 | reverse complement strand
CGTAAGTCCACATGGTAAGAGCGAAAAACAATTAAATACTGTGGGACACACAGAAATTTACGCTTGGGGAGTAGTCTTTAAGAGTGCTTACCTTGTAGGTGTAGTCGGACTAGACATGAAACTGTAAGACCAAAATTAGCTTTGCTAGTAGCGGCAAGATTCAGCCCAAGAATCTCCGCACTTTTAGGGCGGAGAGTGTCAAGTAATCAGTAAAGCTATCGTTGCCGAGGCAAAATTAACTAACTCGATTATCGCTATTGAAGACCTAACCTGTATTCGAGAGAGAACCAACCAACAACCACGAAATAAGACCGAGAGAAGACGGTCTAACTCTTGGGCTTTCTATCAACTTCGACAATTTCTCGAATACAAAGGCATCAAGGAAGGAGTTGAGGTTATCGCGGTCAATCCACGATATACCTCTCAAACCTGTCATTGTTGCCTACATATCGGAATTAGAAGCGGTAAATCGTTTAAGTGTAGTAATAAGACTTGTGGTTGGATTGGTGACGCAGACGCAAACGGTAGCAAGATGATTAGACTTTTGGGGCTGAGTGTAATCCAGCCCAGAGAGCCGAATTTATTGGCTTGCCCGATAAGTTTAGGGTTACAGAAAGCTCCCGTTAAGCTGACGCTTTAACGGGAGTAGATTACTAAGGACTCTCCAGAGTTGAGGTACAGCTAACCGTGCGAATTCCTCTCGACTACTACAGGATACTGGGAATCCCCTTTCAGGTGAGTGCCGAGCAGATTGATTTGGCCCACGCCGACCGGGGACGGCAATTGCCACGTCAAGAATACAGTCAAACAGCGATCATTGCCCGTCAGCACTTGTTAGATGAAGCTTACCAAGTGTTAAGTGCTGCGGATCGCCGTCGTGATTATGATGCTCAATTTTTCGACCCCAATCCCTTGCTTCTCAACCCAGAAAGCAGCGCCGAAAACCTAGATTCTCACGGTGGGGAAGTGACCGCCGCTTCCCCGGAATATCTCACTCCCCAGATTACCATTGCCCCCGCCGATCTGGTGGGAGCTTTGCTTATCCTGCAAGAGTTGGGAGAATACGAGTTAGTGATTCGTTTGGCCGAAACTTATCTAGATTTAGAGCCAACTACTCGCCCAGACATGATCTTAACCTTGGCTTTGGCCTACGGGGAATTAAGTCGGGAATATTGGCAGGATAAAAATTATGAACAGGCGGACAGCACCGCGGCCAAAGCCCTGACTTGGTTGGAACAAGAACAAATGTTCCCGCAAGTGGCCAGCGAGATTCGCCATGATTGCGATCGCCTGCGTCCCTACCGGATACTGGAATTGTTATCCCAAGAAAAAAAACCTAGTCTTGCCCGTCAGCGCGGCTTAAATCTCTTGGAGGAGATGTTGGCCGCTCGCGGCGGCATCGATGGCCAGGGCGACGATCGCTCTGGGTTGGGGGTGGATAATTTTTTACGCTTTATTCAACAGTTACGGGTTTATTTAACTCAGGCCGAACAGGAGAAAATCTGGGCAAAAGAGGCACAACGCCCCTCGGCGGTGGGTAATTATCTGCTGGTCTATGCCTTGATCGCCCGCGGTTTCGCCCAAAAACAACCCGCCGCTATTGTCGCAGCCAGCGATCGCCTACAGCAATTACAAAAACATCAGGATGTCTCCCTAGAGCGATCGATCTGCGCCCTACTGCTCGGTCAGACGGAACGAGCAAGCACAATTTTAGAAAAAAGTCAAGAGCAAGAAATATTAAATTATATTAAGGAACAATCCGGGCAATCTGCCGATCTTTTACCCGGGCTATGTCGTTACGGTGAGCGTTGGTTACAAACAGAAGTTTTCTGCCATTTTAGTGATTTAGTCGAGCGGAAAGCCTCACTCAAAGAGTATTTTGCCGAGGAAGAAGTACAAAATTATTTAGAAGAATTGTCAGGTTTTCCTGACGAAAAAGTTCCCGTCGAGGTTCGAGAAAAGGCCAGCGAACCCTTAGAATCGGAAGTAAATGTTCTGAAAACCCACACCCCCCCCACCCATTTAAACCCAGTGCCAGGAGTGACACCGATGAGGGAATCTGCTTATTCTTCTTCCCACTCTCGTCCCCAAAAACCGTCTTTAGCTAGAGTTAACGGTGAGCGGACAAGCACTGCTGTACCTGCCCTGAGAGCCACCGCTCAGGAGGAAACTCTCACCCCCTATACTCAGGGTAGTGTGGTGGTGACAGCAGCCTATCGTCAACCGGCACTTAATCCCCCCCGTCGTCGTCCTAGTCGCCCGCGCCACCAAGCAGCGGGCAACTCCCGGCCGGCAGCCCTAGAAACGGGAAAAACTGCCGTAGTCGCACCGAAACGGAGACGACCGGCCCGCAGAAAACTGCGACTCGATCGAGTGGCGATATTAGGGGTAGGATTAGTGGGAACAATCGCGGTTTTGTCCTTGGGGGTGAAGGCAATTGTCGATAGTCAATCTCCTTTGGCAGCCTTGCAAGGGGAACAGTTACCGATTTCTTTAAATACTCCCATACTAGAAATTCCTTCGGCTAATGCGGAAGTGATGGCAGGGATTCCCTTAGACAAGGAAACGGCCAAGGAGACGATTCAAGCTTGGTTAGGGGCAAAATCGGCGGCTTTTGGCAGTGAACACCAAAAAGAGCAATTGAAGGAGATTTTAACGGGTTCAGCCTTGGCAATTTGGCAAAAACGAGCGGCGGCTTTACAGGGAAATAACTATTGGCGCTACGATCATCAAGTGGATGTGCGCTCAGTTACTAATAATACGAAAAATCCTAATTTAGCGACGGTGGAAGCGATAGTAAACGAAAAGGCCATGTATTTCCATAATGGCAAGGAAATTGTCAATCGTTCCTATAATGAGTCCTTGAACCTGCGCTATGATTTGGTACGGCAAGGAGATAAATGGTTGATCGAAAAAACCCAAGTCTTACCCTAATTTTTTCCGATTAAATCCCCAAAAACTAGGCTTTAGGCTGCCCGCACACCCAAAAAAGGCTGCATGGCAGCCTTTTCAGTGGGAAGTGGGGAAGTGGGGAGAAGGGAGCAGGGAGAAAAAAGCTGATAACTGATAGCTGATAACTGATAACTCTCCAGAAACTTAACTCAGGTTGAGGAAGCCTCAACCAGTTGAAAGCCAAGGGATTGCGCCTTTTTCGAGAGATTGTTGATGACCCGTTGACGATACTGTTGTTCGTAATAATCTGCTCCCAGGTCTTGATAGGATTGTTTGGTCGTCCACAGATGATCAAAAATCCGCGCTATTTTATGTGCCGTAGCCGTAATCGCCTTGGCCGCACCAGCGCGGCGATAAAGACGACGATAAAAAGCCCCCAAAGCGCAACTAGAACCCGTATTTCTCACAAAAAGTGCGATCACCAACCCCAGAAGCTTTACAGAATGAGGGTTTGAACAGAGCGCTCGCCTCGAAGCACAAACGACAGTGTGTTGACGTTCCAAGACTTAAAATCATTATCAATTAGACGTTAGG
>NZ_JADBRW010000244.1:0-12852 GCF_020247025.1 Microcystis sp. M109S1 | reverse complement strand
TGCCGTTAGATGTTCGAGAATGGGACTGTCCAGACTGTGGGACTCACCATGACCGAGATATTAACGCCAGTAAAAACATTTTGGCCGCAGGACTTGCGGTGTCAGTCTGTAGAGCGACCATAAGACCAGAACAGAGTAAAACTGTTAAGGCAGGTGCGAAACCCCGCAAGGGAAAGAAGCAGGAACCTAAATCGTGAGGTTTGGGAATCACCGTCCGTTTTACGGCGGTGAGGATGTCAACTTAGGAATCAGTATAACCTGCACTGTTCCCCCCCAAACGTAAATAGGCTTCAATAAAGCTATCTAAATCCCCATTCATTACCCCAGTAACATCGGTGGTTTCCACATTACTGCGGAGATCCTTAACCAATTGATAGGGATGAAAAACATAGTTACGGATTTGATTCCCCCAAGCGGCCTCCACCATATCGCCGCGAATTTCTGCGATCGCTTGAGCCTGTTGTTCCCGGGCGATAATTAACAATTTCGCTTTTAATAAAGCTAGGGCTTTTTCTTTATTTTGTAATTGCGATCGCTCTTGGGTACAACGCACAGCGATGCCTGTGGGAAGATGAACTACACGCACGGCAGTTTCCACTTTATTAACATTTTGGCCACCTTTTCCCCCGGATCTAGTGGTGGTAATTTCTAAATCTTTATCGGGAATTTCTACCCTCACCGCATCATCGCCCAAAATTGGCATCACTTCCACCCCGGCGAAACTGGTTTGACGTTTACCATTAGCATTAAAAGGGGAAATTCTTACTAACCGATGGGTGCCTTTTTCTCCTTTCAGATAACCGTAAGCATAAGTTCCGGCAATCTCAATTGTCACCGATTTAATTCCCGCTTCATCTCCTTCTGATATTTCCGCTAAAGTGACTTTATAACCCTGTTTCTCGGCCCAGCGAGAATACATTCTCAGGAGCATTTCTGTCCAATCCTGGGCATCGGTTCCCCCGGCCCCCGCGTTAATCGTTAAAACCGCTCCTTTTGCGTCGTAGGGACCATTTAAAAGCTGTTGCAATTCCCAGCGATCGAGGTCATGCTGTAAATGAGTTAAATTGTCCGTTGCTTCTTCTAGTAAAGTTCGATCGGATTCTAATTCTAATAACTCGATAATTGCCTTGGTATCTTCTAATTGTCCACACCAACTTTGATAGGTTTCTAAAGAAGATTTACATTCATTTAGTTCTTGCAGGGTTTTTTGAGCAGTATCGGGATTATCCCAAAAAGTGGGGACGGCCGCCACCTGTTCTAAGTCTTTAATTTTGGCCCTTAAAGTGGGTAAGTCAAAGATAGTCCTGGGTTTTACCCAGGCGCGATCCTACTATCTCGATACCTTTTTTTAGTTCCGATATTTCCATGTTTTCAGTTATCAGTTATTAGTTATTAGTTACTCTAGGAGTCAGTCCCGATGAAAAAATTTTCACCCCCACAGATGAAAGAGGTTTCCTTCCCTACACCCCACACCCCACACCCTACACCCTCTTTCAAGTCAGGAGGCCGGAGTTGAGAGTTGAGGTTTTAGGGTTTTGGGGTATTAGTTGAAATTCCCCTATCTCCCCATTTCCCCATTTCCCCACTCCCCCATTTCTCTGTTCCCCGTTCCGCAGTTCCAGCGTTCGCTAAAATGGTACGATCGATCCGCGCAGGGGGGCAAGAGTTTGTAAAGCGTTTTCAGCCTTATTGCGACTACTAAACGCGCCTATTTGCCAGACGCGACGACCTTTGTAGGAGGTGGGAAAAGCGTCGGGATAGAGAGAACGAACCCTAGTGCGATCGCTCTCTGTTTTAGCTTCGATTACTACTTTAAAACCTTGGCGACTACTATTGCTCATATTACCACTACTGGGATTAGCGGCAGCCCGATTAAAAGTGATCACGTCTGATAAACTTCTGGGATTGCCTAGGTTGCGCGGTGGCGGTGGTGGTACAATTGCATTATTATTCTGGGAATTGGGAGGAGTCAGGGGGGGTAAATTAGGGTTAACTGGGGACGGTGGGGTAAAATTTGGCTCTGGCACTGGATTACTGACCACTGGCTGAGGATTGCTCTCTACTGCTGTTTCTGCAGCGGTAAAGGTATATTCTCGCACTTCGGGATTGGCAGAAGGATTAACAGGTGTTTCTGCTTTGACGGATTCTCTGGGGAGAGAATAACTATTACCCGCGAGTAATTCCGGGGGAGGATTGAAACTGGGACTATCGGCAGTTAGATAGATATGACTGAGATTTTGACCGGCTAGACTGCGTTTAGTAAAGCGCCAGCCATCGATGAGATAAATTTGCATTAAACCGGTCCCTAAACCTTTTGTCCGTCCAATAATTACCTCCGATTGCCTGGGATTGCGGGGGGTTCCCACAAGGACTAATTCCCCGTTGCGTTGTACGATACGCAGCAGGTATTCTAAACCGTAATCTTTGCCCTGAATGCGAAGGGAATAACCGTTACTGTCGGTGGCCCGTTCACAACTGCCGGTAAAATCGAAATCGAGCAAGAGAGGCTGAACAATGGTCGGTTCTGTGCCATTTACCGCCCAACATTGGCGTTTACCCGGGATTTGTTGCAAAATCAGTAAATCGTATTTACCGTTACCGTAGGGTCGGGCAATAGCGATAAAATCCTCTTGATTAACTTCTTGTTGTTCAAAGAGAGTTGCTTGACTCGGTGTCGTCAGGAGACAACCCCCCAGAAGCGAAAACAGTAGGGTAAATTTTAAGGATGATTTTAGATTCATAAATAGGGAGCGTTGTTATAGAGATTGTACTTGCATTTATTTTATCGATCTGGACGTAAGCGAGAGAATTTTGTTTTCTTGGAAGATAGCTATTACAAGGGCCTAATCCACAGTAGGATAGAGATTGCTAAAAATTGACCCTTGAGTAGAGTGGCAACAAGATGGCGAAAGCGGCGATTATTGGATTGGGAAGATCGGGAATAGCAGCGGCAAGATGCTTAAAACGGGATGGTTGGCAGGTGACATTAAGCGATCGCTCTGATTCTCCCGGCCTACAAGCAACCAAAACCAATCTGGAAAGGGAAGGAATTAGGGTTAATCTTGGTCAAAATCTCAGTCTAGAGGCTTCGGACTTGCCTAATCTTATCGTGGTTAGCCCCGGGGTGCCTTGGGATGCCCCGATTTTAATTACTGCCAGAGAAAAAGGCATCGATACGATCGGAGAATTAGAATTAGCTTGGCGTTATCTGCAATCTTCCCCTTGGTTGGGTATTACGGGAACTAACGGCAAAACCACCACCACCGCCCTCTGTGCCGCTATTTTTCAAAAAGCAGGGTTAAATGCTCCTTCCTGCGGTAATATCGGCTATGCTGCCTGTGAATTGCCTTTAAAAGCCGATAAATACGATTGGATTATTGCGGAGATCAGTAGTTATCAGATCGAGTCCAGTCAGGATTTATCGCCGAAAATCGGTATCTGGACAACTTTTACCCCCGATCACCTCAGTCGTCATCAAACCCTCGAAAATTATTATCAGATTAAAGCCTCTTTACTGCAAAGAAGCGATCGCCAAATCCTCAACGGTGATGATCCCTATCTGCGTCAAATCGGTGTTAGTCAATGGCAACAAGCTTATTGGACTTCTGTGAAGGGTAAAGATGCGCTTTTGGGCGATCCTAGTCGTGGTGTTTATCTGCAAGATAACTGGATCGTGGCTTTTGGGGAGTTAATTGCCCCGGTTAATCTGCTGAAAATGGTGGGTAGTCACAATCAGCAGAATTTGCTTATGGCTGTGGCCGCCGCTAGATTGGCAGGAATCGAGAAAAAAGCCATTACTGAAGCGATCGCCACTTTCCCTGGGGTTGCCCATCGTCTAGAGTATGTTTGTACGTATAAAGGACTAGACTTTATTAATGATAGTAAAGCAACTAACTACGATGCGGCCGCAGTGGGCTTACAATCCGTCCCGAATCCGGCGATTTTAATCGCGGGGGGAGAAGCGAAAGCAGGGGATGATCGGGCTTGGATCGCTGAAATTAAGGCAAAAGTCGCCACCGTGCTGCTTATTGGTGACGCTGCCGCCGATTTTGCCCGTCGTTTACAGTCGGCAGGTTATCAAGATTATGAATGTGTAGAAACGATGGACAGGGCAGTTCAACGCGCGGCTGAACTAGGACCGGCAAAAGAGGCTAAAGTGGTGTTATTATCGCCCGCTTGCGCTAGTTTTGACCAATACCAAAGTTTTGAACATCGCGGCGATCACTTTCGGCAATTGTCCTTACAGTTGTAGGGGGATGGGGATAGGGGAGTGGGGAAGTGAGGAGATGGGGGAAGTGGGGAATTTCAACTAAAACCCCAAAACCCTAACACCCTAAAACCATGTTGCCGACAGCTAAGACGCAATTTTTGTTCCCAAAGATACTCTTTTTTGGCTAAGTTGGGTAAAATCAGGAGGAGTTAACCAAAAAAAATAAGAGAAAAAACGTGCTGGGATCGTCCTTCCATCTTGATCATCTTTTTAAAAAACCCCTAATTGCCTGTCTTTTGTCCTGTGTGGGTGTCTTGCTGCCGATCCCAGTTTTAGCGACACCGGTGGCAGTGTTAAAAAGTCAAGAAAATGCCAATCAATGGACAGCTATCACTGAGCGTTTGCAAAATGTCGGGGTTAATTACTGCATTCTCCAGAGTAATCAGTGGCAAAGCGACGCGGATTTAAATAAAATTAAGGTTCTAATCATCCCCAACGTCGAGACTATTTCCGGTTTACAAGCTGATGTCTTGAGTCGTTGGCTTAATCGTGGTGGTAAAATTATTGTCACCGGTCCGGCGGGGAATCTTTCGGAACCTGCTGTGCGTAATCAATTGCGATCGCTATTTGGGGCTTACTGGGCTTATCCTCACTCCCAAGCTTACACCCTGCGGCCGACTAATTTAGGTGAACTGAAAAACCAAAAACCTCTAGCCAGCAGTCTCCTCGGTGGTGTGGTTATCCCCACGGGAGTTAATAGCCAAACCGTCGCCGTCTGGGGGGCGCGCAACAATCCCCCCGCCGTTGTCCTCAATAATAACTCGATCTTTCTCGGTTGGCGCTGGGGCAGCGATGCCGTCGCTAATCTCGCCCTCGATAGTGCTTGGCTAGAAACCGCCCTGCAACGCTACGGCATTAATCGTAGTTCTTCTCCTAGCACAATTGCGCCCTATTGTCAAGGAAACTCAACAATAGTTAATAATATTAATAATACCCCAACAGCGATCTCGCGTAGCGAGCGCTTTGCGATCGCACCCCGTCGCCCTCTACCCCAGATTTCAGAAAATCTCCCCAGTGAAACGGCGAGATTAAGTCCGAATACCGAGGCAATTCCCCCCAGAGCAAGTCTAACTCCTCAACAAATTAGCCAGATGACGGCGGAATTGCAGGGATTAATCGGGCGTTATGGGGCGACTCTCTTAGCTTTAGAGGCAAGTAATAGTAATATATCCAATACTGATAAATCCTTAGCACAAGCATTTCATAATCGTGGGAAAAATTCCTCCACCTCAGATACAGCCAGACGATTCCGTTTAGCCCTAGAAAATGCCCAAGGAAGCTTAAATAATTTTCAGAATTTAATTGCCCAGGGGGCCTATACCCAAGCGCGGGAATTTTGGTTACAAGCGCGGCGAAGTCTTTGGGATAATTATCCCACTAATCGACAATTTGCCCAGCCAGAAATACGGGCAATGTGGTTAGATAGAGGCACGATCGTAGAAGCTAAAAATGAGGACGATTTAGCTAAAGTATTCGATCGCATGGCGGAGGCGGGTATTAATGTGGTCTTTTTCGAGACAGTTAATGCTAGTTATACTATTTATCCCAGTCAAGTTGCCCCCGAACAAAACCCTTTAACTAGAGGTTGGGATCCCCTAAAAGTTGCCGTTAAATTAGCCCATGAACGCAATATGGAAATCCACGCCTGGGTGTGGGTTTTTGCGGCGGCTAATCAAGCTCATAATAAAGTATTAGAGCAACCATTAGATTATCTAGGTCCAGTTTTATCCCGTAATCCCGATTGGGGGGCAACTAATAAAAGTGGTGGTTCTTTTGATTATAGTCAAGGCATGAAAAAGGCCTTTTTTGATCCTGCTAATCCCGAGGTACAGAACTATCTTTTATCTCTTTACGAGGAAATTGTCAAGAATTATGATGTGGATGGCTTGCAGTTAGATTATATTCGCTATCCCTTCCAGAGTCAAGATTCTAATCAAACCTATGGTTATGGTAAATCCGGCCGCTGGTTATTTAAACAAATGACGGGAGTTGATCCGATTACTTTAAATCCCCGGGGTGCTTTATGGGAACAATGGACTAGCTTTAAAATCCGTCAGGTTGATACTTTTGTCTCGCAGGTTTCTACTCGCTTAAAACAGATTCGCCCCCAGTTAAAAATGTCGGCGGCGGTGTTTCCCATGGAACAAAAAGAACGATTATATCGTATTCAACAAAACTGGGAAGAATGGGGACAAAATCAATGGATAGACCTGATATTTTTAATGACTTATGCTCTCGATACAGGGACTTTAGAAGAGAAAACCCAGTCTTTATTTGATCGCAAAATTGCAGGAAATGCTCTGATTATACCCGGTATCCGTCTGTTAAAAGTGCCCGATCAAGTCATGATCGATCAACTACAATTTATTCGCAATCTTCCCACTTCGGGATTCGCTCTTTTTGCCACAGAAAATCTCAATCCCAACTTGCAAACAATTCTTAATCGCATTCAGGGATCGATGATTACGAAAAAAACCGAACCTTTACCCCACCGTCAACCCTTTAAAACGGCAGCAGCGCGGTTTAATTCCTTGCGTCAAGAGTGGAGTTTTTTAATCACGAATAATTTATGGGCAATGGAGGAGGGAACCTTAAAAACTTGGGGGCAAGAAGTGGACGAAATGGCTAATCTATTAGAACAATTAGCTAATAATCCCAGCCCTCGTAATTTGACTTTAACTCAAAATGCTTTAAAGCGATTTAGCTATAAATTTAAATCTGTGATGTCCAGACAAAAAGATTTATCTGCCTATCAAATACAGGTCTGGGAAAATCGCCTCGCAACCCTACAAAGTCTCTTAAGTTATGGTCAAATGGTTGAGTTTTAATTAGGATTTACTGAAAAAGTTTGTCGGTGGAGTCAGTATTCAGGAGATTATTTTTATTTATTCTCCCCAATCCCCACACCCCACACCCCACACCCCTATCTCCCCACACCCCACACCCTCTTGTCAGAGGCCCGCCCGAATATGTAACAATTTATGGGAGAAACCCCCAAGCAAATTTAACGAGAAAAACATGGCAGCTACAATTAAGAAAGGAGCTTTAGTCCGCGTGGTGACGGGAAACCTAGAAAATAGCCTCGAAGCCCTAGCCAGCGATCGCCGTTTACCCAGTTATATGTTCAACTCGACAGCAGAAGTCTTGGATGTAAAAGATGATTATGCTTTGATTAAATTCTATGTTCCTACCCCCAGTGTGTGGCTAAAGCTCGAACAACTGGAACCCGCCTGATGAGGATATTGCCTCATCCATAAATCATGGTTGACTTCTACGATACACTCCTCCCCTGTCAATCGCCCCGAGTCTCGGTTATTGGTGCTGGTAACGTCGGACGCACCCTGGCCCAACGCATCGCCGAAAAAAACCTCGCCGATGTGGTTCTCCTCGATATAGTCAATGGTTTACCCCAGGGTATTGCCCTAGATTTGATGGAAGCCCAGGGCATAGAACTGCACGACAGCGAGATTATCGGCACTAATAACTACGAAGACACGGCAGGCTCCGATATTGTCGTGATTACGGCTGGATTAGCCAGAAAACCGGGCATGAGTCGCGATGATCTCATGAATGTCAATGCCAAAATTGTCGTCGAGGCCGCCACTAAATGCCTCAAGTATTCGACCGGAGCCATTTTTATCGTCATCACCAATCCCCTGGATGTGATGACCTATCTAGTCTGGCAAGCAACCGGTTTACCCCCCCAAAGAGTGATGGGAATGGCGGGGGTCCTCGATTCTTCCCGTTTACAAACCTTTATCGCCATGGAATTGGGGATTAGTACCGCCGACGTTCATGCCATGGTCTTGGGTGGTCACGGTGATTTAATGTTGCCCCTACCCCGTTACTGTACCGTCAGTGGTGTGCCGATTACCGAATTAATGGACGAGATAACAATTAACCGTCTAGTGGAGAGAACTCGCAACGGTGGGGCTGAAATCGTCAAATTACTGCAAACTGGCGGCGCTTATTACGCCCCTGCTTCCTCTGCCTGTACCATGGTCGAGACGATATTGAGAAATCAATCCCGTTTACTGCCGGCGGCAGCCTATCTTAAGGGTGAATACGGCCTACAGGATGTCTATCTGGGGGTTCCCTGTCGCTTAGGCTGTCGGGGGGTGGAAAGTATTCTGGAAGTGCGTTTGACCGATGCTGAACGTCTGGATTTACACAATTCTGCTGCCTCAGTTCGTCAAAATGTTCATTTAGCTCTTGACAGTCTCAAGGTTTTGGTGTAGTTAATACAACTCATATTTTAAGAGGGTACAGGGCAAAGAACCGTTATACAAGGGAGTGCGACGGGAAGAACGCAGACCGATTTGTTTAGTCAGTTCTTTGTTTCCCGACAAAATATAGGCTGTCCAACCCTTAAACCTCTGTTTTAAGACATCACCGAAGGATTTATATAAAGAGCCTAATTCTTCGGTATTGCCCAATCTTTTGCCGTAAGGGGGATTACAGAGAATAATCCCTCGATCGCTCGCCGGTTCTAAGTCAGTGATGCTTTGCAAGCTAAAATTAATATGGTCCTGCACTTGACAAAAATAGGCATTATCCTCGGCCTGATGCAAAACCTCGTAATCGGCATCACTAGCATAAATTGGCGCATTTAGCTGAAATTTTTGTTTTTCTTTAGCTTCCTTAACCAAAGATTGCCATAAATCTGGTTGATAGTCTGGCCACTTCTGAAATCCGAACTGGGAACGAGATAAACCGGGGGCAATATTTAAAGCTTTTAACGTCGCTTCGATGACAATGGTTCCCGAACCACAGAAAGGGTCTAAAAGCGCCATATCATCCTGCCATGCCGATAATTCTACCAAAGCAGCGGCGAGACTTTCTTTCAGGGGTGCGACTCCCATGGCCCGATGATACCCGCGACGATGCAAACTGTGGCCAGAACTATCTAAACTAAGCACACAGTGATTTTTCTCGATATGAGCGTTAATTTGCAGGTCGGGGTTTTCTGTATCCACAAAAGAACGTGGATTCCCCTGTTGACGCTGTTGGTCGATAATAGCGTTTTTGATGCTTAAAGCGGTGTAATGGGTGTGATTGAGGCGATCGTTCGTTCCCGTACATTGTACCGCTAAAGTTTCCTCACTGGTGAGATAATCGCGCCAATCAATGGCTTGAATGCCATCATACAGTTCCTTCCCATCCCCACAGGGAATTTCGGCAATGGGAACCAAAACCCGAAAAATAATTCTTGACCAAAGATTGACTCGATAGAGTAGGGCCAGATCTCCCTGAAAATGGACTCCGGTGAATACGGGTTTAACTTCTTTGGCCCCCAGGAATTCTAATTCCCTAGCGGCAATTTCTTCTAGTCCCCTAGCGGTAGTAGCAAAATAGGATCGAGTCATATCAGTAATCAGTTATCAGTAATCAGTAATCAGTAATCAGTTTTTAGTTTTTAGTTTTTAGTTTTCAGTGATTAGCTCTGGTCGTTGGTAGCTTGAAATCAGAAAGATTTTAATTTTTATCCCCTTGTAAATTCCTATCTCATTCGCTTTTTCTGGCGTTGCTGAATCAAGGTATGAATGACAACCTTGCACCCATCCAAAAGTTAGTTTGGGTCTAGGTTTTAAAAATCCCACAAAAGAAGATTCATATCTCAAATCAGCAACGCCCCATTTTCCAGATGGGGAAATCTCAAGACGTAATTTTCCGACAAAAACGAGGATAATCTCTGAATATCCCCTAGAGAGTAGCGGTATTTATTGAAATCGAGAATTTTTTCGTTGTGAACAACCAGCATCGGCAAAATACCCAAATAATCTGCTCAAAAACGCATTTATCTCGATCAATTCTACTGAGAAACCCAAAAAATGCGTCTTTGATTAGGATCCCGTCGGGAACTTTGTTCACCCATGACTTGCCGCGCTTGACTAGGATCGAAGCTGCGAGTAAATTGACCGCGCAATTGATTGACGCGTTCCTCCTTTTCTTGGGCTGCCAAACGCACTTCTTCTAATTTTGCCTGTTGGATCTGTTGGTAGGGTAGCAAACGAGCGATCGCAAAAACTGCCGTGATGGAAAGAGCGCTATAGGCAATAATTCGCAGCCAAATCTCGATAACTTGCCAGTTTTGGGATTTATTGCCGCTTTTTGGCTTTTTTTGTGGTTTTTTGTCGGTTTGGTTTCCTGTTCGTGCGGTCATAGATTTACGAGTATCAGTAAAATCGGTCAGAAAAATGGCTAATTACTTTCAATTTACACCCAATCACTGATAACTGATAACTGATGACCGATAACCGAAAAAACCCCAATCGGTCTATCCTATAGCTAGGTCAGACGGGATCAGGGTTTATTGAAAGCGATTTTACTTATAAAGTTCCGTCGCTAGACGAAAAGCCAAAATCCCGGGGATTAAAGCAATTACCAGAGCGACTAAAACTTGAGTATCAGAAAGCATTGCTGATTATCTCCTCATAAAGATATTTATCCAATACTTTCCGACATCATCGGGGTTCTCTGCATCATTTCGTTACAAGAATTCATATCTCCCCACTCCGATGACGGTTATCTCCCCTAGAAAAGAAAGTTGTAAAAGCGTTAAGCTGAGGTATCGCCATCATTACATTTATTTTTACCTGCGGCCTCAATGTTAGACTCGCTCCTTGATTCATCTCTAACCCTTAGTCTAAAAACCCCGTTAATTCTGTTGGTTCTCATTGCCCTAGAAGCGGTATTATCAGCAGATAACGCCATTGCTCTCGCTTCCATAGCACAGGGATTAGGAGATCATCAGCGTCAACGTCAGGCCTTGAATATTGGCTTAGTTTTCGCCTATATTCTCCGTATGATCTTGATTCTTACCGCCACCTGGGTGGTTAAATACTGGCAGTTTGAACTTTTGGGAGCAGTATATTTGCTCTGGTTAGTCTTTAATTACTTTGCCTCCCCTGAAGACAAGGATCACACCCATCATAGTCTCAAGTTTCAATCTCTCTGGCAAGCTATCCCCCTAATTGCCGTTACTGATTTAGCTTTTTCCCTCGATAGTGTCACCACTTCCATCGCCGTGGCCGATGATACTTGGTTAATCCTGCTTGGTGGTACGATCGGAGTAGTTACCCTGCGCTTTATGGCCGGTTTATTTATTCGCTGGTTAGAGGAATACACCCACCTAGAAGACGCTGGTTTTGTCACCGTCGGTTTGGTGGGTTTAAGATTGCTGTTGCGGGTGATTAGTCCCGATTTTGTGCCGCCGGAATGGATTATGATTAGTTTAATTGCTATCCTCTTTGCTTGGGGTTTCTCAAAACGCAACGATCGAGAACCCATAGAGAGTGATACCATCCAATCTGATAAATTGCCTTGACAATCCCCCACTGAAAAGAAAATCCCTAGAAGATCATGTCATCTTTACCGACTCCATCTGCTGATACCTTAGAAAATTCTACTCGATCGCCCTCTTGGAAAATTAAACTTCTCTACGATGGAGAATGTCCCCTCTGCTTGCGCGAGGTCAATTTTCTGCAAAAACGGGATGCTGGGAGAGGATTAGTTGCTTTTGTCGATATTGCCGCCGAAGACTATAATCCGGAGGAAAATGGCGGTATTTCCTTCGCGGCAGCCATGGGACGAATCCACGCCGTACTAGCTGATGGTACTATACTCCAAAATGTGGAAGTGTTTCGCCAAGTCTATGATATTTTGGGCATTGGTTGGATTTATGCCGCTACCAAATGGCCGGTTATTGGATTTCTAGTGGATATTATCTATGAAATTTGGGCTTCTTGGCGATTAACCTTAACCGGAAGACCGAATTTAACTACAATCTTAGCAGAACGTCAAAAACGTTTGGAATGCAACTCATCAAATCGTTGTTCTCAGTCAGTTAAAATCTCCTAAAAAAATAGGGAGTATTTAGGGTTTGCGGCAAAAAGTTTTTCGGTGGTGGTAGGGTGTGGGGTGTGGGGTGTGGGGTGTGGGGTTTTACCAGTTTTGAGGTGGCCAATTACCTAATTTTCAGGGAAAAAGTGCCTAAATTTCCCCCCCGAACAATCCTGGCTAAGGCACTTTTTGATTTCAAAAAAGCCTAAAAATATTATCCAACAAGGTTTTTAGATTTATTCAGCAAACCCTACTTAGTATGGTTTGATCGGGTGACATAACCCCGTCCATTGCCTAACACAAACCACCGCTTGAAAAGCTTAAGGAGTATATCAAAAATCAGGATACACCTAAAATTTAGTTGGCAATTTTTCGGACATCGAGTCCTCAAATTGCCGACCCCTGCACCTTCCCCACCGGTGCGTTGCTGAGGGTGGGGACTGATGCAGGTTCGTTCAACCTCCCCCTGATGGCTGAAAGAAGTTTTGTGCGACAAACTCGCCCACAGCTAACCCCATGTCAAAAGAATCAATACAAGCCTCCCGGACGTGAACCCCGCCAAAAACACGGCTGAGGGCATCTTCCATTCCCGCTTGATGGAAGCTATCGAAATGACGAACGACACCTGGAAGCTCTTGGGAGACAGTACTAAATACATAGTCCTCACCAAAATATTCGGTCATCACTCCCGCAAATGCTCCCCCCATGGCAGAATGCCCTGACATATAATCCGGGAAAGG
>NZ_JADBRW010000243.1:0-2748 GCF_020247025.1 Microcystis sp. M109S1 | reverse complement strand
ATCGGGACTATATACTACTGACAAAACCCAGCTAGAATGACCAGTAAGGGTACGCAATTCTTTTCCTGTTGCTACCTCCCAAATTTTGATAGTATCGTCACTACTCCCACTAGCTAAATAGCGGCCATCGGGACTATATACTACTGACGTAACCATGTCAGAATGACCAGTAAGGGTTTTATAAAGAAAGGGAGTAAGCTAAACGGCTTTTACTTCGGATCACCGATATAGACTCCAAAAGGGTTATAGCTATTGGATCATGCAGGTTAAGCGCCGTTTAGCTTATCAACTAGGCCAGAAATCAAAAATTGAGGAGTAACCGGAAATCTTTTATATTTTAAATAACCGTAACCTTGGGTTATTCCTATCCCTAATAACAAAACTCCACCAATAGCTATCATTCTGTTTCTCAGATTATTCTTTTTAACCGGTTGTGCTGGTGTTTTTTTTGGTACAGGTACAGGTAAAACCGGCGGAGAAGGATTAATCTTAGGCATAACCGGCGGTTGTTTTTGAGTTACAACAGGCTGCGGATTTGGTGCTGGTGGAGATGGTCTCTTAGGAGTTGTAGGAGGTAACTTTAACTGCTGTTCAATCTCATCCAAACGTTGTAAAATAAACCTAGTATTAGCTGGTCTATTCTTGGGCAATCTTCCCATTAACTCGTCAATAAAATCCAACAATAACGGGTGAATATTTTCGGTTTCTTCTCGCCAAGATAAAACATCATTAACCGCATCATAAATGTCTAAAGGATGTTTTCCGGTTAATAAATGTACAAAAGTTCGTCCTAAAGCATAAAAATCTGATTGAATCACTGCTTGACCATGTTGTTGTTCATTGGGTGTATATCCGGCAGAGGTAATACCTGTTACTTGTTGACCTTTTACCTTTTGGTGATAGGTTTGGGTTTCTTCCCTTGCTGTGCCAAAATCAATTAACACCAACTCGCCACTATTCCGCAGCATGATATTAGGGGGTTTAATATCACGATGCAGCCAGTTTTGTTGATGAATTTTATCGAGAATTAAAGTAATTTCTCTCAGCCATTTTAAGGCTCGTTTTTGACTTAAATTATCATACTGCTTTAGCCACTGTTCTAAATTAATCCCCTCCACTTTTTCCATGACTAAACAGTGTAATATTTTCCCCTCTCTCGTGGAATATTGAAAATAGGCATCCCCTCGAGGAACACCGGTCACATTTTGACGACTTAACTCTAATAAAACGTCATATTCCCGTTTAAATAATTCCACTGCCTTCGGTTCATTATTCCATTTTTCTTGTAATACCTTGAGGATTTTGGCCGTAAAACCCTCAAAAGCCTCATAAACAACCCCAAAACCAGTCGTATCACTCAATAACCGACTTACCCTATATTGACCATTTAATAACAATTGAGATCCGCAACTTTGACAGTAACGAGTATTCGAGTTATTATTACTCGGATGCTCCGGTTGAGAACAATCGGGATTAATGCAGTAACAGGGTTTCATCTCGGCTATCAGTTATTTTAAGTAGGCCGGCAAAATAAATTTACTAGGGAAGATAGGCAAGAGGCAATAGGCAAAAGCTTTATCGAAATGTGTAATTAATTTTGCGTGCGGTACTTATCGGGTGAATAATTGAAAGTTGCCCCTCCCTGCCGTTGAAAGAATTTTATCATAAGTAAGCTATAGTCATTTCAATTAAGATTGAGAATATCAATCCCAGATTTTGCTAGACTGTATCAGACTTATCTGAAATGACTATAAAACGCATTTTAACCGCCTATCCTTAGATTAGCTGTCTCGGAGTCTCGGAGTCTCGACTAGGAAATTAATTTTGCCGGCCTACTTAACTAACACTCCATTCAGAAAAATTTCGGCAATACCTTCGGCCATTTCCTGTAAAGCAAGGGGGGAAGCATTGGCATCTAAAATAGTTTCAGTGGAAAAACCGGCAATTGCGAACATTCCTAGAAAAACTTGGGCGACAATTTTCGGATTCATGGGACGATAGATACCACGATCGATCGCTGTTTGAAAAAAAGCCTCGGCCACATCGGTCATTTTAGCAATTACCTCCGATTGAATTCGGTCTTTTAATTCCGGGTGAAATTGCGCCTCTATAAAACAAACTCGCAATAAATCGCTATTTTCTCGCATTCTCAACACCCTACGTCGCATCACCTGCGCTACCGCTTTATAACTGCCCATTTCGCTCAATTCCGTCAGCAAGTCGGTGAGAATATCCACCCATCCCCTAGTGGCCACTTCAATTAAAATCGCCTTTTTGTTGGGAAAATAACGAAATAAAGTTCCTTCTGCCACATTTGCCTTTCCTGCTAGGTCTTTGGTCGTGGTTCCTTCATAACCCTTAGCGGCAAATAAACGTAAAGCGGCCTGTAGAATACGACTACGGGTATCTTCTTCCCCAGAATTGGTCTGAGTTAGGGAACGTTGAAAAAGACTTTGCATAATTATTGACAGCTAGAACGGGATAGAGCCATTGTCATCTATCAAGTTAGGTGTTTACGCAAATGCTTCATAAAATTTTGAGTAATTGGGGCAACTTGGCCTTCAACAACGAGCGCAGCCGCTTGACAATCGGCTAAGTTCAGCCATAAATAGGGTCTGCTGAAAAAGTTTTTCGGTGGGGGTTGGGGGTTGGGGGTTGGGGGTTGGGGTGTGGGGTGTGGGGTGTGGGGTTTTACCCATTTTCAGGTGGTCAATTACCTAATTTTCAGGGAAAAAGTCCCTGAATTTT
>NZ_JADBRW010000242.1:0-16714 GCF_020247025.1 Microcystis sp. M109S1 | reverse complement strand
TAGTGGCTTGGGAACAAGCTTTATCAATTTATTCATAATAAATATTGGCAGAGGATTAAAGATTAGTTATTGTGACTAACTCTTTTGGTTAGAGAAAGATAAACTTGAGAATCTTCGGTCAAATTTATTGACTCAAAATCAGCTGTACTTAATTTAAATGAATCAACCCTAGGGGGCAGGGGGGATCAAAACACCCCTTATCAAGGGGGGCAGGGGGGATCAAGGACAAAATCTATCTTCAATTTAATTGAAACCACTTACTTAAATATTCTTGATTATACTAAAGTTTTTCGTCGGGGCAGGGCGGGTCTTGCCCCTTACCCCATCTCAACAAACAATTTTAACCGGAAAATTGCCAAGGCCTTGACAAATTCCCAGATTTGTTCTATTATTTTGTTATAGTGGGAATCCGTGCTGCCCTGTAACCCCCCTATTGGGGACTAAGATATTAGAGAAAAATTTAACCGTAGAAAAATCCCTTTTAGCGATCACACAAGAGACAGTAACCGATAACAAAAGAATTTAGGCCATTTTTGCCGATAGCCAACGACGGAATAATTCCACAGCAATCTGATAACAGGAGTCTTGGCATTCGATGACATGATGATTTTCAAGGGTTTTTAGGGCCAGGTCGAGAGTTGTGGCAGTTAATCCGGTGCTGGACAGTAAATCTGCCCGGGTTAATCCTTGCAGATGGGGAGAAAGAACTATTAAAATCTCCCCTTGTCCGGCCGCATCTTGTTTAGCCTGTTTCCAGACACCCGTAAAATAATAATTCCCCCTTTGGAAAAACTCGTCATCGATAGCTTTTTCCACATCTTCCACCTGAAAACGAATATCTTGGGGACGTTGCAACTCAAAGACCTGTTTATTATAAAAACGTACCAGATGAAACCCGATAAGTTGCACTAGATAGGGTTGACCGTGGGTAAGTTGATAAATTTTGTCTAAAGCTTCTGGGGTATAGTCTAGGGGAAAATCCTCGTCTTCCCCAACGGGATTAGCGAGGATAACGCGAGTGGACTCCGGAGAGAGGAAACTAACTGGAATCGGGTAAACACTGCCAAAAAAAGGATGAAAATAATCGGCAGTCATCTCCTCTAGGGTATGTAATCCGGCAAAAACAAAAGCTAGACGCGGACTACTCTGGACAAGGGAACGCAGATAGCCGAGGAAATTCCGGGGGAGGGTATTCGCTTTGATTAAATCCTCAATTATCTCGAACTCATCGAGGGCAATAATTAAACCGGTTTTGGCTTTTTCCGGCAGAATCTGGCTTATCAGACGATCTAAATAACGATTAAAATACATTTCTGGATGTTGGGAGATTTTTTCCTCTTCTGGGGCATCAATTGCTAAAGTTTGGGCGATTTCCTCAGCCATATTCAGGAGGACTTCGGCTAGGCTGGTTACTGTGGCCACGCGCTGTAAATTAATGTAGATAACCGAGACATCTGGTGGGAGATAGGCCTCCAGATTGCGTAGAATCGAAGTTTTACCCATGCGACGATGACCATAGAGAACCACGGAGGATAGGTTATCTCCCGACCACATTGACTGAAGTTCCCGCAGGATATCCCCACGACCAACAAAGCGTTTACCGATCACCGGATCACCGATAATGTAGGGATTAGTAATCGGTTGGGTAATAGTCACCGTTCCCACCGTTCCCGCGATGGATGTGCTAATTTTTGCCCATTTTTCGGCCATGGAAAGGATTAATTCTTTTTCTGCTTGGGGTAAATTGGCCGCTTGTTGGTCGCTTATATCCCTTAATTCCCCGATAATCCGATTAAGAGCGAGGGATCTAGTCTGTTGGGAGTAACTTCTCTGGACTAAAGCCATTTCTGCGATAACTCGATTGAAACTGCTGATAGCTTGCCAAGTTTGCGGACGTAATGACGGTTCTGGGGCAATAGGGGCAACTTTCAGGGAAGCGATACTATCGAGAGTTGCTGCTTGACTAAATCGGTGTAAAGTGTGGGCTAGGCTATACATTTCTTCCCCGTAGGCGAGGGAACGTACCACAGCAAAGGCTTTTTCGGCTTTTTCGGTTTCCTGTTGGTGAAGATACCAAAAACCAGCAGCAGCGGCGCGAGCAGGAGTATCTAGACGGATTTTGCTGCGAGGAAGAGAAAACGGTTTCGCAGACGCATATTTTAACAATTGCCAATCGGAGGGATTTTCTGCCAGACAGGAGACCCGATAGATAATTTCTGCCTCTGGGAATTGCGATAAAACGCGATTAACGGCGACAAGGACAGGAATAAACTGGCGGCTGTACTGAAGGTATTGATTGAGGTTATTAATAGCTGTTTCCCAGTCTTGCTGTAACCATTGTTGTAGAGTCGAGGTTAACCCCAGCAGCGGTAGAAGGGTAATACGGGGAAAAAGTCGCCCTTGAGGGCCAGCAAAAAGCCCGATTAGCCAATTATCAAGACGGAAAAAGGCGAATATAAACCCCACGCCCAACCTCACGCCCCACCCCACGCCCGACACCACGCCCGACGCCACGCCCGACGCCACGCCCCACGCCACGCCCCACGCCACGCCCCACAGCACGCCCCACACCACGCTGTACACCACGCCCGACACCACGCCCGACACCACGCCGTACACCACGCCCCACACCACGCCCCACACCACGCCCCACACCACGCCCGACACCACGCCGTACACCACGCCCAACCCCACGCCGGACACCACGCCCAACCCCACGCCGGACACCACGCCCAACCCCACGCCGAACGCCACGCCCACCCAATTAACAGAAAGTCCTAAATTTGCCGCTATGCTACAGATAATTAGAGCGGTAATTACAGTTAAGAGAATACCCTGAATCCCTAGACGCAATTGTACGGGATGGTCGCGGAGAAATTGCATTCTATCGCGCCATGTTTTCTGTTCTTGGAATTTATCGCCGCCGCCTCTCGTTTCCACATACCAGCCTATTGCTTGGGGAAAATAAAACACCCAGTACAACAGCAAAAGATAATCAAAGGGATTCCATAAAGATAAATTGCGTTTGAGTTTAGGGGCGAGATTAATTCTGGGGACGGTGCTTTCCTTCATATTTCTATCTCTGGCTATTTACCCGGTGATGGTTTATTAAGTAGTTAGGTGTTACTCAAGGTAGGATCAAACCCCCCTTATCAAGGGGGGCAGGGGGGATCAAACCCCCCTTATCAAGGTACGAGCAAACCCCCCTTATCAAGGTAGGATCAAACCAAAAATTAAATCAACTTATTGTTTAGTTATAACCTAAGTTCGGGATGCTGAGTTATTGACTTTGGTTTGATAAAGTTTAAAACAACTTTGCATCACCTCTCGCGGCTTTCCTTGACTTTGCCTAACAAGAGAACTTATTTCCTCCTCAGTAAAAGTCACTCCAGTTTGACTTAGACGATGACTAATAAACTCTTTAATTTTAGCTTCATCCCATAATTTAATCGGAAATTGTTGACAAATTCCCTCGAAAGGTGAGTCACCTCTTTTGTTATCAGGAAATAAAACATCAAGGGGACGATTAGCCGCTACTACTAATCTTAAAGGTGGATCGGGACGATTGGCTAACTCTCTTAATTGACTTCTAAGCTGATAGCTGAAATATTTTTGAGTCATATTATCTACCACATCCAATAATAACAGGATTTTGTGTTTTTCTAATTCCCTAGTTAATCTAGTTCCTTTGAGCGGTTTATCGTAATTCGCAGCTATACCAATCTGATTACATAATTCATAATAAAAATCCTTATCTCCTGCTAATCCTTCTAAGTTGAGATACAAGGGTTGTCGATGACTAAGTAAATACTCCCTTGCTTGATGGTAAATTCCCCAAAGCAGGGTGGTTTTTCCCGTTCCCCTTTCCCCGATAATAGCAGCACTACTGCCGGAATTTAAAACCTCAAAAATATCTTTAATTTCTTGTTCCCGTCCAAAAATCTGCTGAATTTCTTTAATACCTCCGGAAGTGGGTATAAAAGGATTATTGGCATTTTTTTGGGGTTGTAATTGCGGAAAATATTTAAAAATAGTCTGAACTGGAATCGCTCTTCCTCCCAAATCACTGTACTCATCTCTGGTTTTATTCACCACTCCGCACACTTTCCCCGTGCGTAAATTTAAAAGCGGTGAACCACTAAAACCTGGTTGTACTTGCCCTAATTTAAACTTGATTAGGGGGTTTTCATCCCCGGTTAAACCTATATACTCAAAGTCGCTAGGATCACCGTTCGGATAATCATTGGTATAGCCAAAAGTGTATAATTTATCTGTTAATTGTAAATCTTGATCAAAATCGATATATTTGTGATCTAAAGGAGAGTTTAATTGTAAAAGAGCCAAATCGATCCCATCTAAATTCGGCAAGTTGATAATTTTGGCACTAGAAATTTGACCTTGCCAAATTATCTCGATAGTCTCGTGATTATCCCGCGCATCTTTCACCACATGAAGACAGGTCAAAATTAACCCTTGTCCCACAAAAAAGCCTGTTCCTGACCCATAGATTAACTTTAACCTGACAGTGTGCGAGGGTAGAGATTCCGGGGTAAGCATTTAATCAATTTATCCTCCCCATTCCAGGGTAATTTTTAAATTTCCCTTTCCCTCACCTTCCACAATTAAAGCGGTTAGTTTACCGGATTTTACCGTGACTTCTACCCCAAACTCTACGGTGGCCTTTTTGGGTTGCACTTTATTTATCGTAGCAGCGATCGATTCGGTAATTGCCTCAATTGTATCAGCCACACTTTGAAAGTCAAATAATTGATCGGATACTTCCCGTTCACCACCGAAACTTCTCGCTTCTACTAAGACGGTGACATTTTCTTTAACTTTAACTGAAATAACCTCAGATCTAGATTGTGGCATAAGGCTCCTCGAATGACCCGTTTATGGTTTTCTCGATTGGTTCTCGGACAAACTTATATGGGAACTAAAAAGGCTTATATATATTTTGGCACGGATTCCCATTATACTAAAAAGTATATGTCAAATCGAGGGATTTTGTCAAGTCTTTTTTGCCATTAATCTATATAGGGTTTGCTGAAAAAGTTTTTCGGTGGGGGTAGGAGTCAGGAGTCAGGAGTCAGGAGTCAGGAGTTTCAGGCTTTGTTGCCCTTGTTTTTTGTACCAAGCGATGTACTACAAGAAGGATAATGCAAGGTTTTTGAAAGTCCCAATCCTATTTTCTTGCACTAACATCGGACTTTAACAGGTCAAAAGCTTTATTTTAAAAGGGTTTTACCATTATTCAGCAGACCCTATATAATTATCGGGCTGCTTACCAGTCATCGTCCTGAAAAAAATTATGCCCTGGTTTGTCAAACAAGCCTATGTGCAGCGTTTAATCAAGTCAGTCCCGATGAAAAAATTTTCACCCCCACAGATGAAAGAGGTTTCTTTCCCTACACCCCACACCCTACACCCTACACCCTCTTTCAAGTCAGGACAGGAGAAAAAAACGAGTTATCGAAAATTTGGGTTAAAACCCCGTCGTAAAACGACGGCTTTTCTTGATCTTTAATAGAGCATCTGAGAACTTCCAGGGTTGCACCTCTCAGTTATCAGTTATCAGTTATCAGTGGGTAAGTTATCAGTTATCAGATGTGAGTTTTTAAGTGTGCAGGATTAAATATAGCGTTTCCTGTTCACAAGAGGTACATTCTCAATCATGAAAAGCTTAATCAACAAAGGTTAAAGTGTGCCTCGCAGATGCGAGAACCGCTATATACTTTTACTAACTATCACGTCTGATCACTGATTACTTAGGGTTTGCGGCAAAAAGTTTTTCGGTGGGGGTAGGGTGTGGGGTGTGGGGTGTAGGGTGTAGGGTGTAGGGTGTGGGGTGTAGGGTGTAGGGTGTGGGGTGTAGGGTGTAGGGTGTGGGAAGTATAAATAAAAATAATCTCCTGTCTCCTGACTACTGATAACTGATAACTGATAACTGATAACTGATAACTGATAACTGATAACTGATAACTGATAACTGATAACTGATAACTGATAACTGATAACTGTTCCTATTGACTAATACCCGCAGATTTAAGGGCTTTTTCCATTAAAATTACATGGGTACTGCTTTCCTGTCCCTGGTTGGCAGCACGACGCTGAATATAACTGCCGTCGGATTGTAATTCCCATGCTTGCCGGTTATCTGACAACATGATACCGAGAATTTCTTCCAGTTCCTTGGCGATCGCTGGTTCATCGATGGGTGTCACTGCTTCCACGCGACGAGTCAGGTTCCGCGTCATCCAATCGGCGCTACCAATATAAACCTCCTCCTGACCACCATTGTAGAAGTAAAAAATGCGGGAATGTTCCAAAAAGCGGCCGATAATGCTAATTACTCGGATATTTTCGCTCACTTCCGGCAATCCGGGCCGTAAACAACAGATCCCACGAATAATTAAGTCAATCTGCACGCCAGCACGAGAAGCGGCGTATAAGGCTTCTATAATCGGTTTATCGACAAGAGAGTTCATTTTTGCGACAATGCGCCCCGTACCGCCATTTTTACAGTTTTTGACCTCGCGATCGATCATTGCTAACATCCGTTTTCGCAAACTCACCGGGGCAATTAAAAGTTTGCGGTAGGATTGCTGACGGGAGTATCCGGTCAGAAAGTTAAATAAATCGGTGATATCTGCCCCTAAATCCTCGCGACAGCTAAGTAGGCCTAAATCAGTGTATAATTTAGCCGTTTTTGGGTTATAATTACCCGTGCCAATATGGAAATAACGACGGATTTTATCCCCTTCTTTTCTGACCACGAGAACCACTTTCGTATGGGTTTTGAGACCAACTAAGCCATAAACAACGTGAACTCCGGCTTGTTCGAGCTTTTTCGCCCAATTAATGTTATTTTCCTCATCAAAGCGGGCTTTTAGCTCCACTAACGCCGCTACCTGTTTACCATTTTCCGCCGCTGCAATCAGGGAATTGACAATCGGGGAATCTCCGGAAGTGCGATACAAAGTCATTTTAATCGCTAAAACATGGGCATCATGGGCAGCCTGGGCGATAAACTGTTGTACCGAGGCACTAAAGGAATGGTAAGGGTGATGAACGAGAATATCGTTATTGCGAATTAAAGTAAAAATATCTTCGCCATCCTGTTCTAGGATCCCGTCTTCGTTACCGTCAACTATTTCTCGCAATCCCTGTAAAACCGGTGGGGTGACAGGATTCCAAGGCGGATCTTTCAGTTCGGGACAGGGTAAAGACATAAAATAAAATAAATCTTTGTGTCCCAGCAGTCCATCCACATCGTAAACATCGATCTCCTTAAGTCCCAGATCGCGCATGATCCGGTTTTTAATATTGCTAGGGGTAGAACTGTGAATTTCCAGACGTACTGCCGATTTACCGATGCCGCGCTTGCGTACTTCTTCCTCGATCGCTAATAATAAATCATCGGCCTCATCTTCTTCGACGGAGATATCGGCGTTGCGCGTCACCCGAAAAGGATAACATTCTTGAATGATCATGCCGGGGAAAAGTGCCTCTAAATTGTGCATTACCACCTGTTCGAGCGGTACTCCCGTCCAAATCGAAGCTTTTCCGTCTTGGTGGCGTAATTCTTTGGATAATGCCAGAAAACGGGGGAAAACCTGCGGTACTTTCACCCTGGCAAATAGTTCTTTATCGGTGTCGGGATCGCGAACGACTACGGCTAAATTGAGACTAAGATTAGAAATATAGGGAAAAGGATGACTAGGATCCACCGCAAGGGGAGTTAAAACGGGGAAAATATTTTGTTCAAAGTAATCATGGAGATAATTGCGCTGTTCTTGATGTAAATCCACATAGTTAATCAGATGAATTCCCTGTTCTACTAACAGATTTTTCAGGGTGTATTCAAAAAGGTGATCCTGTTGCTGGACAAGGGGACGCAGACACTTACTTATCTCGGTTAGCTGTTCCGAGGCAGTCCTGCCATCGGCACTTAAAACGGCTACATTTGCTTCTACCTGTTGTTTAAGAACTGCCACCCGTACCATAAAAAATTCGTCGAGATTGGCACAAAAAATGGCGGTAAATTTTAATCTTTCTAGTAGGGGAGTCCGAGGATCAAGTGCCTCATGAAGCACGCGATGATTAAATTCTAACCAGCTTAATTCTCGGTTAAAGTAATATTGCGAATCTTTAAGATCGATTTCGGAAGTTACGGTAGGAGCTTTAGTCATAGAGTCTAATATCCAAATAGTAGATTGAACAGTTAGAAAGAAGCCACTTAAGCCTAAATTTGACTATTTTGGGCGTTTTTTAGGCTACATTGCCCCAGATTAACCAAAGTTACCCCGATTATCTTGGATGCTAATCCTACTGATTCTAGCCTGACCGGGGAAAAAATCAATTTATTAAAAGGTTAAGAAATCAATCCCGACCGCTCAAGGTTAAATTAATCTTTCGGTGAAATTAGAGTGCAAGGAAGAAGAATAGGCATAATTTGCTGAGAATATCGTCTTTAAAGCATTGCTTTGATTATAACACAAAGTCGAGCCGATTGGTTAAATCTATCATCTCAAACGTAAGGCAATAATCCGAATCAGAATATTTGATCAGGATGATGATTAGATTGCCAATTGACCATTAGTTGATATATTTGTGTTTGATAAAAATAAGATAACTCATAAGCTAATCTTAATTCTCTTTCTAAGACTTCTGTTTTAACATCATTAGCATTCCATGTACCTAAAACTTTACAGAGTGCGATCGCTAAAATGTCGATAAAATCGTGTCCACAACATAGCTGCCACGGATCATGATTTTCATCGCTAATTACCGATAAATCCTGTTTAATTTGCTGTTCATCTAAGGACGGTTTCTGAGAATGATTTTTGATACTTATAATTAATTTGTCAATATTTATTGACAGATTCTCTTTGTCAATAAAATTCTTAAAATTTAATCCTTCAAACTTTAAATCTAACTTATTCCTAAGAGATAGCCATCTTAATTTACCAATTTCCTGCCCTAACTTTAGTAAAGTTTCTCTAATATCTTCGGTAAAAGCTTTAATTTTTTCTTCACTTCCTCGTTCTTTTAATAATTTATCGAAAGCGGCAGATTTAATTAACATCATTTCTAAATCATGTTCATCAGTCAAAAAGAGATTATTACTGTCGGGAATTTGCTGTTCTATTCTCGAAAAATCTGCATCTATAACAGCAACAACTCGACGAAAATTGTCTTCTTTTTCTAAGATGGATAATGCTTTGATAGCATTATTTTTACCAGAAGCAATTGTCACCCTAACCTCTTGCTTGTTTACTAATCGCTCATAAATAAGTTTATCACTATGACCTTCAACAATTAAAAAAACTCCCTCATGATCGCCGCGTAGTAAACGAATGCTATTAGCAATTCTGTCAGGTGTTATCTGATCTTTCATTTTTGTTTTGGTTTCTCTAATTCAACTGTCAAATCCCAACGATCATTAATAATATCAGGAGAATGGGTAGCCATCAAAATATCTAACTCAGAAAGTTTCGTAATTTCCTGTAAGTCTTTTAAAAATTCCTGCTGCCATGAAATATGAAGTGACATTTCTGGTTCATCAATTAAGATCAAAGTATTAGGTTTAACTTTAAATAACAATTCATATAAAATTACTAATTCGTGCTGTTCCCCAGAAGATAAATCTGTTGGCGATAAAACCTCCCCTTCCTCGGTAGTAAAGATAAATCCTTTGCCTTGATCAATAGTAACACTTTTGAAAGAATATTTTTTATTAATTATATTTTTAAATAGCTCTACTTTAGGATGAATGTCATTGAATACATTGAGCTTTCTCTCTACATCCTCAATATAAACCGATAATAATTTTCTGGTGCTATCATCAATACTATCTTTAACTTGAAAGTTAGAATCTTCATCTTTTTTCAACAGTCCTGCGCTAATTAATTGATTTCTTTCCCTTTCAAGTTGATCAATTTTTTCCTTTAGTTCATCATCGGTCAATGATGCCTTTTTTTGTACAACTCTCGCCGGAAAGGTTCGGTCTAAAGTTTGAGATAGTTGTCCATACTCTGCTAATTTAGTTTGAATATTTTCTGCTAAATCTTGAGAATAGCTGGCCACAGAGTACAATGTCATCGGCATCCTTATAGTTCTGCCAATTTTGGCACTATTGGAAATATCTAATAGACGTTGTGATTGAATAAAACGAACATTAATAGAGTCTAGAATTTTCTTTAACCAATCAGGATATTCTTTATATTCTTTCTGGAGTTGCTTGGTTAAATATTCTCCAAATCGTTCATAAATATCTTCTAGATCGAGAATTTCTTCTGTGGGGGTATATATCCATTTTTCTGCTCCAACTCTATCTAAACCGGGTATGACATCATCTATCATGCTGAGAGGGAAAGAGATTGTTTTCCCGTCTGGTAAATTAGGAGAAAAAGTCGGTTCTTCTTTTTGATCGGAGGAAGTAAACTTAAAATTAATCTTTGGTCTTGCATTACTTTTTTTATTCTTACTGGTGGAAGCTTTGACAACATCCACAAAGCTTTTATCGTCAAAAATTATAGTAAATTTTTGAAAGGGAATAGCTCTTATGTCTGAATACTTTAAGTTAAAAAAACCATTGACCAATCGCAGTATTGAGGTTTTCCCAAAGCCATTTTTACCATGAATAATAGTTATTCTTTCCTCCATATTGAGATTAATTGTATGGTCAAATATGCCAAAAAGATGCTTAACTGTAATTTGTTTAATTCTCATAATTTCCCGGGAGCAAGCGATTAAACTTAGACGCACTCTACTACTCATAACTTGAGAGGATCGAGGCGTTGAAGCTAGAAATTTTGGCAGACGTTTTCAAAAAACGCCTCTAGACACTGTATTATACCAAATCCCTTTTTAATAGTATGATTAACTCCCGATCGAACTTTAACAACCCAGTCCCTTCTCCTAGCCGCCACTTAACCTGACAGTATATATTAAGAAAAGCAACAAATGCTTTACAGATAAACAAAAATATGCAGCAAATTCTAGGATTAGAGACACAACCAAAAATCTGGTATTGGCGGGGATTCAAAATCACCTATCAAAGTGCGGGGGAGACAGGGCCAGCGATCGTGCTTGTGCATGGATTTGGGGCATCTTGGGGACATTGGCGGAAAAATATCCCCGTTTTAGGCGAAAAATGTCGCTGTTTTGCCCTAGATTTAATTGGTTTTGGCGGTTCCGACAAACCCGAACCAAAAAACCAGATCGATTACACTTTCGAGACTTGGGGGGCGCAAATTGCCGATTTTTGTCGGGAAGTGGTGGGGGGTCCTGCTTTTTTGGCGGGTAATTCTATCGGTTGTGTGGCCATCATGCAGGCTGCCGTCGATCATCCCGATTTTGTCCTTGGGGTGGCGGCGATTAATTGTTCCCTCAGACTACTGCACGAAAGAAAACGGGGTAAATTACCCTGGTATCGTCGTTTCGGGGCGGATATTGCCCAAATAATTCTCAAAAATAAAGCAATTGGGGCTTTTTTCTTCCAACAGATCGCTAAACCCCAGACAGTGCGTAAAATTCTCCTGCAAGCTTATCGGCGCTCGGAAGCGGTAACGGAGGAATTAGTAGAAATAATCTTAAAACCCGCCAGAGATCAGGGAGCGATCGAGGTTTTCCTCGCTTTTACCGGTTATTCTGGCGGCCCACTGCCGGAAGACCTGCTGCCGATTCTCCCCTGTCCAGCTATTCTGCTTTGGGGTAGCGAGGATCCCTGGGAGCCCTTGGCCTTGGGCCGAGAATTAGCACGATTCCCGACCGTAAAACAGTTTATCCCCTTAGCCGGTTTAGGCCACTGTCCCCAGGACGAGGCCCCAGAAATAGTTAATCCGATTTTATTAGACTTCCTGCAAGCTCAAAGTTCCTCTAGTAACCAGAAGGCTGGGCATTAATGGGTTGTTGGATGGAGAAACCCCGGTTAATACTTTCAGGTGGGACTTGATTGGGGGTGCCATTATTGTTAGGTGGCATTCCCTGATTGGGATAACCAGTGACGTTAGGTTGACTGCCGTAGACGGGGGCCTGATATACAGGAGGTTGATAATAATTGGATTGGTTACTAGAGCCAGAGACCGGGTTAGGGTTGGCATTATTCCACGAGGATGGGGGTGGAACATTTTGTTGCTCAGGGGAATTATTCCCCTGGGGGTTGACTTGATTCGGGCTGCCCCCGGGGTTGGGATTAGCAAAATTATTCAAGTTATTAGTCCGCGAGCGATTTTCGATTTCCCTTTGTAAAGGATAATTGCTAGTGTCGCCACTAATCGGTCGCACTTGAATCGGTTGCAGACTTTTACTAGCCTTCGGTGGCTGATTTTGCTTAGTCTGCGGCATTAACGGACTGAATAAAGAGCTTTTCTGGTTGTTATCGGGATTAGTATTTAAAGGGTCAAAAGGCTGCGTCGAGGCCGGTTTGTTCGGGCGAGCGGTATTATTATGAGCAGGAATGGCCGGCAATGGTACAGTAGTGGGGAGAGGAGTATCGGTAATCTGGTTAGCCCGGATTTCCCGCTCCTCCAAGGACATTCCTGGGGTATCTAATACCGAACCCAACCATTCAGGATTCTGTTGATATACCCACAAAGCAATTAGAGCCAAGGAAAATATTCCTAACGGTAGCCAAAATAAAGGTTGGGCAAAGGGTTTTAATCCTGCCAAGAAATAGCGCATGGAAGAAGAATCTTTATAGTCACTCATACCGCTTCACTCTCTATAGGTTTTCCCCCATGCTATCAAATCAGTGAGCAGTTATCAGTTTTTTAGCCGTCAGCCCGCTGCCTCCTGCCCCCTGCCTCCGTTAACTGGAGAAAAAAGCTCAGGCTCTAGGTTTCAATCTTAAGAGTTTTCAGTTCCCCGTTCCCTGATACGGCGTAGAATGATAAGATTGTCTTCAAAGATACAATAGGCGTTTGTCTTCGCTAGAGAGTTTATGAAAGTTGGCGATCGAGTTCGTGTAATTGAGTCTGTGGTAGTTTATCACCATCCTGAACACAAATCGGGTCCTTTTGACGTGAAAGGACTAGAGGGAGAGGTAAAAGGGATTGTCACCGAATGGCGTGGTAGACCGGTTAGCGCCAACCTACCCGTCCTCGTCGAGTTCAGTAAAAAGTTTAAAGCCCATTTTCGAGATTTTGAGTTAGAAATCGTGGAAAAAGCCGCCGAATAGGGACTTTTTCGCTTATTTAAGCTACGAAGCGAATAAATTTATTTTTGCCCACCTGTAGGACTTTTCCCGTTAAAGCTTCGGCTGTCTCAAAACTTTTGTCCACATCGGTGATTTTCTCGCTATCGATCCTCACCGCACCCCCCTGAATCTGTCTTCTCCCTTCGCCGCTACTTTTACATAAGCCAGTGGCCGAGAGAAGATAGAATAATTTCAGGGGAAAAGTGACCGCTGCTAGGGAAAATTCGGGTACAGAAGCAGCTGCTGCCGTATTTCCCTGTAGAACTATCTCCTGCGCCGTTTTTTGTGCTTTTAATGCCTCCTCTTCTCCGTGAAACTGGGCAACTACCTCGATCGCCAGTTGTTTTTGTGCCTCTCGCGGATTACTCTGCATAGCATCTAAGGGCAAATTTGTCAATAGTTCGTAATAATCTTTTAACAAAGCGTCGGGGGTTTTTTCCAGTTTCGAGTACATGGACAGGGCCGATTCCCGCAATCCCACATAATTATTCAGGGATTTGGACATTTTTTGACTGCCATCGGTTCCGATTAAAATCGGTAAAAGTAGCCCGAATTGCGGTTTCTTACCGAAATATTTCTGCAAATCACGACCGACGGCAATATTAAATTTTTGATCAGTTCCTCCCAATTCGACATCGGCCTCGACAGCTACGGAATCATAACCCTGCATTAAGGGATAGAGAAATTCATGGAGAAAAATCGGGTTTTCCTGGTCGTAGCGTTCGGAAAAGCCTTCTTTTGCCAACATTTGCCCGACGGTCATGGTGGAGAGAAGTTCGAGAATTTGCGATAGGTCTAATTTCCCCAACCATTCCGAGTTATAGCGAATTTCTAGGCGATTAGGCGTGTTAAAATCTAAAATTGGGCGCAATTGTGCCAGATAATTCTCGGCATTGGCTCTCACTTCTTCGATGGTTAATTGTTTTCTAACTTCCGATTTTCCGGTCGGATCGCCGATTCTAGCGGTAAAATCGCCAATAATCACCACTGCTACATGACCGGCATCCTGGAAAGCACGCAGTTTCCGAAAAGGGATACTATGACCTAGGTGAATATCGCTGCCAGTGGGGTCAATACCTAGTTTAATTCTTAAAGGGCGATCGGTAGTTTGCAGTAGTTGGGTTAAATTTTCCCTAGGAGCTTGGGAGTCGGGTTGATGGGGGAATAGGTCACTGGTTCCACGGGTTAGCCAGTCTAGGGAGGAAGATACGGTCATTGTTGCTCATTTTCCACAGCCTTCCTATTATAGTTTTTTAGTATGTCAAGTAACAAGCCAAAGGTAAATAAACTGGTATCCCAATACGAGTCGATAACATCTTGACAATTCTCCCGATCGAATATAGAGTCTTAAAATCTTCTTTTTCAAAATTATCAAAAAATTTCCCTGTCTTGAATTGCGATCAGATAAGCCGATGAATCCTAGTTTTAATAACTCTATACCAGTGCAGAGGATCAAAGTTTCTGTAATTGTTTCTACCTATAAATCAGCGGAGTTTATCCGGGGTTGTCTAGAGGATTTAGTTACTCAAACTCTTTATCAAAAGGGAGAAGTAGAAATTATTATTATCGATAGTGCTTCTCCGGAGAATGAAGGGGAGATTATCCAAGAGTTTCAAGAAAATTATCCTAATATTATTTACCAGAGAACTAGAGAACGAGAAACCCTCTACCGCGCTTGGAATCGTGCTATTAAACTAGCTAGGGGTTCCTATATCACCAATGGGAATACTGATGATCGTCGCTGTTTTAATGCTCTGGAAATTATGGCTAATTATCTAGATAACAATAGAGAGATTAGCTTGGTTTATGCCGATCAATTAATTACCACCATCAAAAATGATACTTTTGCCACCACCCCAGCTTTAAAACATTGGAATTGGCCAAATTACTCCTATCAACAGATGCGTCAAGGTTGTTGTGTGGGTTCTCAACCAATGTGGCGAAAAATGCTGCACGATAAATATGGTTATTTTCAGGAAAATTTTCGCTGTGCTGGTGATTACGAATTTTGGTTAAGAATCGGCATTCAAGGCGAAAAAATGGCTTTAATTCCTGAGATTTTAGGGTTATATTATCTAAATCTGCAAGGTTTAGAACATGGCAGTAATGGTCAAGCATTACAGGAACATTATCAAGTGTGTAAAATCTATGAAATTCCTCACCCAGACATTAAGGATATAGAAATTAAAACAAATCTGGTTAAGATGGAAGATTTAGGCATAATTTTACAGGAAGATGAGCGAGAAAAATTGCAAACAATTCAAGCTATCTCCCAGAAGAGATGCCCAATTATTGTTATTGATGGCGTGATCTTTCAAATCGATCAAGGAAAATTAGCCAGGATTTGGTCTTCAATTCTAGAGCATTGGAGTCAATTAGAATTTAGTCAACACATTGTTATTTTAGATAGAAATAACACCGCACCAAGATGGGAAGAATTTAAATATTGGCCAGCGGAATACTACGATTATAATTGTACGGGAAAGGATGCCAGAAAAATTCAAGCTATTTGCGATCGCCTACAAGCAAATTTATTTATTTCCACTTTTTATACCAGTCCCTTAAACACTCCTTCTCTACTTTTGCTTGCTTATGAATTCCCAGAAGAAAACGGCAATTTACCAGTAGATTTAGAAAAACACTATGCAATTTTATCCGCTTCTAGAATCATCGCTTTTTCCTCTGATATTGCCCAAGATTTAAGAAAGTTATACCCCAAAATTTCCAGCGAAAAAATTGATATTATCGAGTTTTTTGAAGTTAATCAAAAAATAGCGGAAGAAATCACTGATTTTCTCTGGTATGCGCTCAGTGAAACTAAGGAATCAAGTCAGAATCAAGTCTGGTTAGAGTTAAGAAAATTACAGGAAGCACAACAGATAATGTATCTGAAACAACAGCAAGATTATCATACTATGCAAGGGATGGAAATATCCCTAAAAGAATTAGAAAATAATCATAATTATCTCCAGAAAAATAATCAGAAATTACAGGAAGAAATTAACTATTTGTCCTCCCGTAAGGGAATAGTAAAAACCCTAGCGAAAACTTCTATTTTACTTCTTGCTAAGATCAAGAAAAAACTGCCAATATTTTAGGGAATTAAGGGAAAGTTTCCGAACGCGCCTAAAAGTGGTAAAGTAATGTTAAGAATTAGAGGAGAAAACACTGTGCCACATTCGATCGTCACTGGAACTTGTGAAGGGGTTGCCGATTGTGTTTCCGCTTGTCCTGTTGCTTGCATCCATCCGGGACCGGGTAAAAATGTTAAAGGAACCGATTGGTATTGGATTGATTTTGCCACTTGTATCGACTGTGGTATCTGTCTACAAGTATGCCCCGTCGAAGGTGCAATTCTGCCAGAAGAACGTCCCGATTTACAAAAAACTCCCTAATTTATCAGTTATCAGTTATCAGTTATCAGTTATCAGTTATCAGTTATCAGTTATCAGTTATCAGTTATCAGTTATCAGTTATCAGTTATCAGTTATCAGTTATCAGTTATCAGTTATC
>NZ_JADBRW010000241.1:0-9701 GCF_020247025.1 Microcystis sp. M109S1 | reverse complement strand
TCAGAGAATCGGCGCGAATGGGGTCTAATTGTAATTCCGTCGGGTCGAGGACGGTTAAGGAGAGGGGAGAACCCAATAACCAAGTGGCTAGATCATCGGAGAAGTTTTCGGCGATAAATTTACAAATATTATCAAACATCGTCAGGGATTACTTTCCGTTTCTCCTAGGATACCCTCGGTCGCCAGTGTTGACATCCTGTATTCGCCGTAACTATTGCCGAAGAGAATCGTAGCGCGGAATACATTATCGGCAAAATTCAATTCTAACCATGGACTAATTGTATAGATATTGGCAAATTTGTCACGTCTTCCGAGGAATTTCTTGACAATTGCTAGAGGAAGGGGTATATTAGGAGCAGATTTTCTGAAGTTTTATGTCCCTATCTAAAGTTATCAATCATGGGGGGCGGGAGAAGCGTAGCTTATCAAAGGCTCTGCTGAAATCCTTTTCCCTAGTCACGGCCACTGCGATCGGATGTATTAGTATCGCCCCCAGTGCCACTGCGGCCAGTTTTTCCTTCGCTTTCGGTAGCCAAGGTTCGGGGGACGGTCAGTTCAATTTCCCCTCCGCTATCGCTGTCGATAGCGGGGGTAATATCTATGTAGCCGATACGTTCAACGATCGCGTACAGGTATTCAACCCCAGTGGTGTCTTCCAGTCCACTTTCGGTAGCCATGGTTCGGGGGACGGTCAGTTCTCGACCCCCTACGGTATCGTCGTCGGTAGCGGTGGTAATATCTATGTAGCCGATACGGACAACGAGCGCGTACAGGTATTCAACCCCAGTGGTGTCTTCCAGTCCGCTTTCGGTAGCCAAGGTTCGGGGGACGGTCAGTTCCAAGGCCCCTACGGTATCGCGGTCGGTAGCAGTGGTAATATCTATGTAGCCGATACGGGCAACAATCGCGTACAGGTATTCAACCCCAGTGGTGTCTTCCAGTCCGCTTTCGGTAGCCAAGGTTCGGGGGACGGTGAGTTCGATGGACTCCAAGCTATCGCCTTCGATAGCAGTGGTAATATCTATGTAGCCGATACGTTCAACAATCGCGTACAGGTATTCAACCCCAGTGGTGTCTTCCAGTCCGCTTTCGGTAGCCAAGGTTCGGGGGACGGTCAGTTCGAAGCCCCCTTCAGTATCGCTGTCGATGGCAGCGGTAATATCTATGTGGCCGATACGTTCAACGATCGCGTACAGGTATTCAACCCCAGTGGTGTCTTCCAGTTCGCTTTCGGTAGCCAAGGTATGGGGAACGGTGAGTTCAGTATGCCCCAAGGTATCGCTGTCGGTAGCGGTGGTAATATCTATGTAGCCGATACGGTCAACAATCGCGTACAGGTATTCAGAACGCACGAACCTTCTAGTATTATCGGATTAGGCATACTAGGGGGCGGTTTAGTGGTGCGTCGCCTCGCTAAACGTGGTTAATCGGTGTGGAGTGGGGAGATGAGTTAAAATTTTCCTAATTCCCCACCCTTTGCGATTAAAAGCTTTAATTGTCCTGCTGTCTTTGTAATTCCTCGATAGTTGCGCCGGATAAATCAGTAAATCGGGCGATTTCTGGGATAGGAAAGCCTTTTAAAATAACTATAAAGTACCAAACAGACCTAACGTGATTTTCCCTGCACCGCCACCAACTAAAACCATCGGTAAATCGCAGGTGCTAATAATAGTAAAGAGATCAGATAAAGCTTGTTTTTCTTGAGAACTAATCATTTTTTTCTGCTACTTATTTTAGATTATGATTTAATCCTGTTTTAATTTCACAAACATAATTAACGGTAGTATAATCGGTCTGAATAATTAACTTTCCATCAGCCAAGAATTTTATATATAGGGTTTATATTCAATAGTTGCCTGAAAATTAGGTAAGGATTCCAGACAGGTCAAACATTGATGAAATAGGGGATGTTTGGGCTACATAAGCAATAGAAAGTTACCTTTTCTCTAAAATCAGTAAATATTCGGATTTCATCCCGTCAGGATTTTTATTCTTGCGAGATTTGAATAATTGTCTAGTTTTAATTCTATCCTCAAAGACGGTATTAAAAATAAAGCCATTTTCCTGAAAATATTCCTGTAATATTCGCCAAGTTTCTACTTCCACTCCATCCACTTTCGGATTACCGACAAAAATGCAAGCTTTCCCAGCTTGTTTTAATTTTCTGGTGGCATTTTCTAAAGCATTGATAGTGTGACAAAAGTAGGAATCAAGAATTTTATGTAAATTCTCTTTCTCTAAACTCAATCTCACTTGATTTAAGGTTTCGGTTTCGATTAATCTGGTAGCCTCTCGGTAGGGAATTTCTAGCTTAGAGATTTTTTGCACTTCTTTTTCTGTATATCCTAACCAATATAAATCTAGTTTTGCTGTTCTGATATATTCCTGTGCTTGCAGATAGGGGGGTGAACTAATTAAACAATCTAACTCTAGATTTTGATCGATCTCAAAAGTGGCACTATCTACTCCTCCATAAAAAAGCACCTGATTACAATTATGCCAAGTTATGGCAATATATTGATTGACGCTGGTTAAAGTTTCAAAACTCATCTCTTTAATCGTTCGTTTTAATTCCTCTTGCCAATCTCTTTGTAATAGTTCCTGTATATCTGATTTTTTGTATTTAGATTGAAATAATTTAGGTTTGGTATGTTCTGCATAGGAAAACTGCTTACTAACTTTCACTAAAACCGCTTGAATGATCTGGGAATACAAATCAGGTTCTAGATTTTTTTGACCTGCCCAAAGTTTCTGTAAAACTGCTAAAATTTCCTCTGGATACCAATAATTTAAATTTGACCACTGAGGGATAAATTTATCTTCGTTGGCAAAAACTTCTAAGATTTTTTTATCTAACTCTGAGTAACTCAATGGTTCTTGGTGTTCTGTGATCTTAATCGGTATAATATGGTTTAAAAGATAATTCAGGTCAGTTAAAACCGCATTTCTTTGACAAAGTTTAGCCTCTAAACCCACCGTACCCGAACCGGCAAAAGGATCGATAATCCAATCATCCTTTTTAGTGTAGCTATCAAGGCAAAATCTCACCACTTGGGGAATAAATTTGGCAGGATAATAATAGATGCCATGGGTTAGATAACTGGTGCTGGTGATTTCTGGTACTAAATCTCGAAAAGAAACTAATCGTGGGGTTCCCCGATTAAATTCTTCTAAATTATTAAAATCGAAAAGTTCTAACTGCATGATTCGGCTATCAATTCTTCCTAGGGTAGGCCAGCCAATTAAAATAAAGATTAAAACCGTAGTCGATCAATATTCTAACTTATCGTCCCTTAACCTAACCGAGAACTCAACTTTTTTACTTTTTACTTAACGTGATATACTGCCAGAGGAAAAAATGACGTTTTAATTAGTCTGCGTGAATAGCCAATCCTCGACGATCATAGAACAGGTTAGAGTCCTTGACCCCCTGACACAAACCGATCGCATTGCCGATGTCTGGATTGAGGAGGGGGTAATTAAAGCGATCGAATCTCAGCTTCCCCCAAGAGAAAATAGTAACTATATTTCTGGTCAAAACTGTATTTTTGCTCCCGGATTAGTCGATCTCTACAGTCATTCTGGGGAACCCGGCCACGAGGACAGAGAAACCCTTGCATCTCTGATCAAAGCGGCCACGGCCGGAGGCTGCACCCGGTTGGCAATTCTCCCCAATACTCTCCCCCCTCTCGATCACCCCGCACTTATTAGCACATTACAGCAAAAAAGTCAAGGGTTTTTTGACTCAAAATCGACTCGTCTGCATTTTTGGGCAAGTCTCACCCTAGGAAGACAAGGGCAAAAAATGACGGAATTAGCCGATTTAATGCCTGTAGCGGTGGGTTTTACCGATAATCGCGGTCTAGAAGACTTGGGACTGTTGCGGCACTTATTGGAATACCTAAAACCCTTCGGTAAAAATATCGCCCTTTCCCCCGTAAATCAGCAATTAAAGGGTAATGGAGTCATGCGTGAGGGAGAAACCTCGATTCGCTTCGGTTTACCCGGAGATCCTGCTATTTCCGAAACCACTGCTTTAGCCACAATTTTAGAAATCGTCGGCGAAATTAATACACCTGTTCACCTAATGCGAATTTCTACCCGTCGAGGAGTGGAATTAATTCGCGAGGCAAAAATGCGGGGATTGCCGATAACCGCTAGTGTGACGTGGTTGCATCTCCTCTTAAATACAGGATCGATCGCCAGCTATCATCCCAGTTTACACCTCGCTCCACCCTTGGGCAACGAAAGCGATCGCAAGGCGTTAATTGCGGCAATTAAGGAGGGAATTATCGATGCAATCGCGATCGATCATCGTCCCTATACCTACGAAGAAAAAACCGTTTCTTTTGCAGAAGCACCCCCCGGCGCAATCGGGTTAGAATTAGCTTTACCGCTACTCTGGGAAAAATTAGTAATAACCGGGCAATTATCAGCTTTACAATTATGGCAAGCGCTTAGTCTCAATCCCTGTCATTGTTTACAACAAAAACCGGCATCTCTCAACCCCGGTAATCGCGCAGAAGCAATTCTTTTTCATCCCCAAGCAAGCTGGAAAGTAACGGCAAATAATCTTCACTCCCTCAGTCATAATACTTTCTGGTTAAATCAAACAATTACGGGAAAAGTGTTAGAAATGTGGAATTTTTAAAGGGTGGCCAATTTCTATCTTGAGACTCTCCTCGTTTTTTGGATAATGATCAGCTAGAATTCTAGAGAGAACTAGAGTAATGACATGGAAAAAGAACTGGTATCAGAAAAGCGCGGTTATCTGCTTCGCACGGTGGCAGAAGCTAAAGAAATTGTCCTTAATTGGTTGCGGGAAATAAATTTAGTTAATGCGATTAAATTAGGTTTACCAGAAGTGGATGACAGATATCATATTTGGCGAATTCCTTTATGTAATGAACAGAAAAAAACCGTTGGGGAAGTGGTGATCGATGCCTACACCACCGAAATTTTATTAGATAAAACAACTCGGACTGAAATTATTATCGCTCGTCTGTTAAAACAGGATGAATCTAAATTAGAAACCCGCAAGAAACCCAAAAAAGAATATAAGCTTTCCTCTCTGAGAAATACCATCGGATTTGGTGATTGTAGCGAACTTTTGGAGGAAATGCCCGCAGAAAGTGTTGATTTAATCTTTACCTCACCACCCTATTTTAATGCTCGTCCGGAATATTCGGAATTTGAAGAATACGAAACCTATCTATTGAAGCTGCGACAGGTAATCAGAAAATGCCATCGAGTTTTGAGTGAAGGACGTTTTTTTGTCATTAATATTTCTCCCGTGCTGTTGCGTCGTGCTTCCCGTAATCAAGCTTCTAAACGTATTGCTGTCCCCTTTGATTTGCATCGAATTTTTGTTGAGGAAGGTTACGATTTTATTGATGATATTATTTGGCTAAAACCAGAGGGAGCAGGGTGGGCAACTGGTAGAGGGCGCAGATTTGCCGCCGATCGCAATCCTCTCCAATACAAAACTGTGCCGGTGACTGAATACGTTTTAGTCTATCGTAAACACACGGATTTACTCATCGATTGGCATATTCGTAATCATCCAGATCAAGAAGTAGTAAAAGCCTCAAAAATTGCCGATGGTTATGAACGCACTAATGTCTGGAAAATTAACCCAGTCACTAACTCAAAACATCCCGCCGCTTTTCCCGTAGAATTGGCAGAAAAAGTGATTACCTATTACTCTTTTAAAGGTGATGTGGTTTTAGATCCCTTTGCTGGTTCAGGAACCGTGGGACTAGCGGCCGCTTCTTTAGATAGACGTTTTGTTTTATTCGAGAGTAATTTTAATTATATTGAACTGATGCAACAAACAATTCCTAGATGGAAAAATATTAAGTTTTCGTCTATTCTATGGCTAAACTGCAAGCCGTCTAAACTACCACCAGAACAAATTGAGATTCAATGGGAGGCTATCGATGACAACAATAGATGATCTATTTCCTGAAAAGGGCAAATTAATCCTAAGTGGTAGCGGTAGGGATTTTATTGAAAAATTGGGTGTGGAAACTGTAAGACAGCTAACCCTAGATATTCTATGTGGGGAGAACATACGCACTCAAACTGAGCAGTTAACAAGTAGACGAGTGGCGATCGCCTCTGGTGCAATGGTTGCCTTATTTGCAAAAGGTTGGCAAGGGGTGGAGAATTTTACTGACCAACTGTCTGATATGGCATTATCTCAACTTAAATCTTCCCGTCGTTCTGATAAAGAATTGATCTGGCCTGCTAATTGGTTAATTGGTTTGACAGGCAAAGGTGTTCAAAATGTATTGCGAGATAATCCAGCGGCACAAGAAAAATATATTCAAGATTTTGAAGCTGCATTGGAAGAGGCATCGCAAAAATGTGAAGAGGATTTTGGATCAATTCGTATGTTTTTAGGACTGATTGAGGATGAAAGTGGGAAAGTTTACAGGAATCTAGAATGGCGAGATATAATAAGGCTAACAACTGCTATTGGCTGCGCAACTCTCACTATCAGAGGTTCTGATAAATCCACATATGGGAAGCTTTTTGAGAGACTCGTACTCGGCTCGGTTTTACATATTCTTGGTTTTCAGTATATTGAGAATCCATCAAGTCCAATTATTGAAAGAGTATTTTGGCTATCTGACAATTCCAATCTTCGTGAATGCGATGGAACTTTAAGATTACGGGCTGGTAAACTAGCTCGCTTCGATATAGGTTTCATTGGTAGAGGAAATTCAGAGATCACAAAAGATAAACTATCTCGCTTTGCTAATGTTGAGCTATATGGAGAAACTACATCTCGGACTTTTATTATTATTGATCGACTGCCTGCTAAGTCAAAAAAGACAGTGGAAGCTGCTAAGAGGGCTGGAAGTGAAATTATACAAATGAGTATGCAATTCTGGCCGCAAGAACTGGCTAGAAGTTTAGAATCAAGATTGGATTACAGAGCAGAGATTCTTGATATTGATGAAGAATCTTTATATGATTATCTTTCTCAGAAAATTAGTTCTGCTCCTCTTTTGAGTTTTTTGAATTTTGGTGATACGTTAGAAGAAAATGTTGATGGTTTTCAAGAAAATGAACTAAGCGATAAAGATGATGATACTTTAGATGGCTAGGATATTTATCTCTCTTTTATTAAACTGGGAAAAAACCTTGATTTCTCCTTGTCTGAAACGACATAATTTTGTAGAAATTTCCTAAACTGACAAGAGACAGATAACTTCATTTCCGCACAAGGAGATTTTGCTATAACTTACACGAAATAATTAGGTTTTTTGACTGTAGTATAATTGAGTTTTTGGCTGATACTGAACTGATGCTAATATGTTTTTTTGACGTTATAATTACGCTTTATTTTTATTTTTATTCGATCGGTCAATGAGCGAGGTAAACACCATGACAGCCAGTAAAAGTCACGCTTATTTTACTCCAAAAGACTATCTGGAAATAGAGAAAATTAGTCCCATTAAACATGAATATATGCAAGGGCAAATCTTGGCGATGGCCGGGGCCAGTAAAGCCCATGTTATCATCACAGGTAATCTTTCAGCCCAATTAATTAATCATTTACGGGGTAGTGGTTGTCTTGCCTACGCTACCGATATGAAAGTGCGTCTCCCTAGCTTAAATATCTTCTATTATCCCGATTTTGCCATTACTTGTGACGAACGGGATCGAGTTTCCGAGGAGGATTTTATTCTGCATCCACGAGTGATTATCGAAGTTTTATCCGACTCTACGGCAGCCTTTGATAGAGGCGATAAATTTGCCGATTATCAAACTATTCCCGAATTACAGGAATATCTGCTGATCGAGCAAAAACAAGTCTTAATTGAACAATATCAACGTCAATCTAATAACCTCTGGATTCCCCATATTTATCAAGCGGGAGATTTAATCACTATTAACTGTATTAACTTTTCTTGTCCGATAGAAATTCTTTATCAAAACCTAGAAATTCTTAGCTAGAATCTTGGCCGTAAAAATAGTAAAATGGGGTCAGGTATTATAGGAGAAATTTCCCCTATTTCCTAACCCCCCAACAACTTAGACAATTAACCCCTTTGTCGAGTATTAATCACCTCACCGGCGGCATTAACTAACTCTAGCTGTAGCGGCATTTGTCCCATAGCGTGAGTGGAACAGCTTAAACAGGGATCATAGCAACGAATACCCGCTTCCACCCGGTTTAACATCGCTTCGGGAATTTCGCCACCATGGATATAATGTTGGGCGATTTGTTTCACTGTTTGATTCATGGCCAAATTATTATTACCCGTGGCAATAATCAAATTCACCGTTTCAATCAAACCATTTTCATCCACTTTATAATCATGGAATAAAGTACCCCGGGGCGCTTCACTAACTCCCACCCCTTGCAGATTATTAATTCCTGCTTCGGCACGACAGCGTTGAGAAACTATATCGGGATCGTCGATTAAAAGTTCGATACGCTCTAAACAGCCCAAAATCTCCACTAAACGAGCATAATGATAGTAAAAAGAAGAGGTTGCTACACCACCGACCCGATGGCGATATTCCCGTAACTCGATATCCGCCCCATCCGTGCCAAAATGGGAACAAACATTTAAGCGCGCCAACGGACCTACTCGATAGATACCGTTGGGATAACCGAGGGGTTTATAGTAGGGAAACTTCAAATAAGACCATTTTTCCACTGATTCGCCGATATAATCGCGATAATTGTCTTCGCTGAGGTTATCGGCCACGATATTGCCTTGACTATCAGTAAAACGAATATGACCGCCGTAGTGTTCCCACTCATCCCGTTTACCGACCAATCCCATAAACAGGGAAGGGAAATTACCAAAAGCGGCGATTTCTGTGGTTAAATTGTCTAGAAGTCCTTTAAACAGGTTTAAGGCCGTGTAAAGAGTCGCTTTAGACTCCGGCAGTCGTTCTTTAATCCATTGTCGCCCTTCTTCGCTCAGGGGAGAACGCACACCTCCCGGGACAGACCAAGCGGGGTGAATTTTTTTCGCCCCCAAAAGTTCAATAACTTTCTGTCCAAATTGACGTAAACGGATGCCCGCTCGCGCTAGGTCGGGATCGGCCGCAATTAAACCGAAAACATTCCGTTTAGCGGGATCACTTTCCCAACCAAGCAGAAAATCGGGACTGCTAAGATGGAAAAAGCTTAAAGCATGGGATTGGGTTAACTGTCCCAAATTCATCAAGCGCCGCAGTTTTTCACCCGCGGGGGGGATTTGCACCGCTAGAATTTTATCGCCAGTTTTGGCGGCACAAAGTAGGTGACTAACGGGGCAAATGCCGCAAATTCGGGCAGTAATTCCCGCCATCTCCCACATCGGCCGTCCCTCGCAGAATTTCTCGAAACCGCGATACTCGACCACATGAAAACGCACGTCATCCACTTCCCCCGCATCGTCAAGGAAAATCGAGATCTTGGCATGGCCTTCGATCCGGGTGACGGGATCGATAACGACGGTTTTAGTCATAGTAAGTCCTCATCGAAAATTTTGGGTCTGAAACCCCGTCGTTTCACGACGGCTTTACCGTTAAATACTAGCGCATTTACCAAATAGAACTCTTGCAAATTAATTATATGTTATAATGATGGGTTAACTAATTTTCCCCAAAAAATTAGTTAATCAGTACATTCGTCCTGAATGAAAACTTGAAGTTTAACTTTTAACTCAAAACTCTTTAGAGCTGCTTTA
>NZ_JADBRW010000240.1:0-3769 GCF_020247025.1 Microcystis sp. M109S1 | reverse complement strand
TCAGTTATCAGTTATCAGTTATCAGTTATCAGTTATCAGTTATCAGTTATCAGTTATCAGTTATCAGTTATCAGTTATCAGTTATCAGTTACCAGTTATCAGATTTGAGTTTTAAGTTCACTGTTTACTGTTTACTGTTTACTGATCACTGATTACTGATCACTGAATATAACTAACCAGAAAGTTTTTGATCTAAGATTTGGCTAGTTAATTTAGGATCGGCTTTACCGCCGCTTTTTTTCATGACTTGACCGACAAAAAATCCCTTAAGATTGGTTTTACCCGCCCGGAATTTTTCTAACTCGCTTGGATGGGAGGCGATAATTTCCTCGATCAGTTTTTCGATCGCAGAAGTGTCAGAAATTTGTATTAATCCTTTCTTTTCCACCAGTGCTTTTGGTGAACCGCCTTGGCTGAGAAGTTCGGGTAAAATTTCCTTAGCAATTTTGCCACTAATTGTTCCCGCTTCAATCAGTTTAACTAATTCAGCTAAGTCTGACGCTTGCAGGGCAATTTCTGTGATCATCAGCTTATTATTATTCAAATAAGCGGCGATATCTTGACTGAGCCAGTTAGCGACTAATTTCGCATTTGCCCCGGCAATTACAGTAGTTTCAAAATATTCGGCCACGGTGCGATCATCGGTTAAAACCCGGGCATCGTAGGGGGAAAGACCAAATTCTTCTTCATAACGACGACGTTTATGAGCGGGTAATTCCGGTAATTCTTCCGCCCAAGCTTTTAACTGTTCGGGAGAGACTTCTAGGGGGGGTAAATCCGGTTCGGGAAAATAGCGATAATCGCTAGAACCTTCTTTTTTCCGCATACTAATCGTCCGTTGAGTAGCTTCTTCCCAAAGACGGGTTTCCTGTAGGATCAATTCGCCATTTTCGAGCGCTGCAATTTGTCGATCGATCTCGTATTCTATGGCTTTTTGGATAGCACTAAAGGAGTTCATATTTTTAATTTCTACCTTAGTCCCGAACTTTTTAGCGCCTTTTTTCCGCACAGAAATATTGACATCGCAGCGCAGGGAACCTTCCTGCATATTACCGTCACTGATGCCGAGATAACGCACTAAACGCCGTAATTCTTGGGCATATTCCGCCGCTTCGGCCCCGGTGCGTAAATCCGGTTCCGAGACAATTTCTAATAATGGTACACCTGTACGATTAAAATCCACCAGGGAATGGGTGGAACCAGAGAGACGTTCGCTGCCGGCATGAACCAGTTTTCCCGCGTCTTCTTCCATGTGCAGACGAGTAATACCGATAATTTTGCGGCTAACTTCCTTAGTTTTTTTATCGACGATCTCGATTTCTAGTTGACCCTGTTCGACAATAGGGAGATCATACTGGGAAATTTGATAATTTTTCGGCAGGTCGGGATAAAAATACTGTTTGCGATCGAATTTGCTATGGAGTGTGATTTTACCATCGATAGCTAATCCCAGTTTAACGGCACTGGCCAGGACTTCTTGGTTAAGGACGGGTAATACCCCCGGATAACCCAAACAGATGGGACAGACGTTAGTATTGGGGGGACTATCGAAGTTGGTGGGACAGGGACAAAATATCTTGCTTTTGGTGTTCAGTTGACAGTGGGTTTCTAAACCGATAATTGCTTCGTATTCAGTAGCAGACATATTTTCTCGCTCTCGCCGACACAGGAATGATCTGTTTACTCATTATAGTCGCGATTCTGGAGCATTCCCTCCCTTAATAAAACTTAATACTGTAGTTACTAATAACTTTATGCACCTTTAATATAGCTTAAAAAAGATAATTTATTCAGCCAATGTACGCCATTATTTTAAATTTTATCAAAGGCATAAGACAGGGAAGCTTATCGATAATTTTTCCCCGATAAACCTAGCTTTTTTAGTATCGACCACCGACCACCGAAAACCAAAACTTCCCACCTCACCGTTAAGATAACCGCCATAAATCGTAGCAAAAATTAACTTCTAGAGACAGGATATTTGCTTAGTATAGAAACAGAGAGATTATACCTAAGAACTGACCCCATAACCAGCCAAAAGCAATATAAGCGGCGAAAGTGAGCATTTTCTAGGCAAATATTGCCTTAATAATTGACGATTTTTACTTTGTACTCAATTTTATGTCTTTAACTCTCTCAGAACAACTCAAGCGAGAACAATTATCCTATCCCCAAACTCTCCTCCATCATCTGCAAAGGTTACGGCATTTTGTGACAGTGGAAGGAGAGGAGAAATTGCAGCAGTGGAAAAACCTCATTGAAAAGGAGAATTTTCAACCTAGCACCCGTAATTTAGCCTATTATCTCGCCCTGAGACAAGAAGATATCCGGGATTTACAATTAGCTTTAATGCCCTGGGGATTATCTTCCCTAGGCCGGATTGAATCAAAAGTTTTACCGACTCTCGATGCGGTAATTGCCACTTTAGGGGCGGTTTGTCATCAAGAAGCCTCATTATTACCCAAACATCCCCCTTTAGAGGCATTTTTCCAAGGAGATCAACTTTTAGCCTCCCATAGCGCCGAAGTTTTCGGTCTGCCTTCCCCCCAGCGTCGGGTGCGAATTATGGTGACAATGCCGACGGAAGCGGCAACCGACCCCGATTTTATCGCTCAATTACTGCGTTGCGGAATGGACTGTATTCGCATTAATTGCGCCCATGATAGCCCCAAAGAATGGCAGGGAATGATCGAAAATCTGCGCGAGGCGGTCAAAAATCCCGAAAATTTAGTCAATGGACATACCTGTAAAGTTTATATGGACTTAGCTGGCCCAAAAATCCGTTTAGAACAGATTTTAGCCCCCCAGTCCCAAACCAGACTATATCAAGGGGATTTTCTCCTCTTAACCACCCAACCGCCCCACACTGCCCATTCTCAGTATTTTCAGGCTAATTGTTCCCAACCGGAGATTATTCCCCAAATTCCCGTCGGGGCGAAAGTTTGGATTGATGATGGTCATATTGGGGCTGAAGTTATTACCATAATGCCGGAAGGTCTTTTACTAAAAATTACCCACGCAAGAGAGAAAGGAGAAAAACTCAAAGCAGATAAAGGCCTAAATTTCCCCGATACCGTCTTAAATATCGATCCTTTGACCGCAAAAGACCGGCAAGATTTAGATTTTATTGCCCAAAATGCCGATATTATCGGTTACTCTTTTGTGCAGAAAGCCAGCGATATCGAAGCGCTACAGCTAGAGTTACAAAGTCGTTTGGGTGATGCTTGGCGACAAAAAGCAATTGTGGCCAAAATAGAAACACCTTTAGCCGTGAAAAATCTTCCCGAATTAATCATCCATGCCGCCGGTAAACAACCTTTTGGGGTGATGATTGCTCGGGGCGATTTAGCCGTAGAAATTGGCTATCAAAGACTAGCAGAAATTCAAGAGGAAATTCTCTGGTTATGCGAAGCGGCCCATATTCCGGTAATTTGGGCCACCCAAGTCCTAGAAAATCTGGTCAAGAAAAGTATTCCTTCCAGGGCCGAGATTACCGATGCCGCTATGGCCGAAAGGGCCGAATGTGTCATGCTGAATAAGGGGGAATATATCCGCAAAGCGGTGACAATTCTTGATGATGTTTTACAAAGAATGCAGACCCACCAAGCTAAAAAAACGCCCCAATTACGCGCTCTCCATTCTTGGGTTTAAGCAATTTCAGTTATCAGTTATCAGTTATCAGTTATCAGTTATCAGTTATCAGTTATCAGTTATCAGTTATCAGTTATCAGTTATCAGTTATCAGTTATCAGTTATCAGTTATCAGTTA